>JAUVOS010000056.1 GCA_030599055.1 Lutibacter sp. | reverse complement strand
GATGACAACATCTTGGTTGGTAATAAAATTATCGTCCTTGTGAAAATAGTATGAATTGTGGAAAGCTGCCGTAGCAAATTCCATTTTCATATCTTTGCTTAACTCATATAAATCAAGCATATCGCTAGAATTTTTATTAGAAACAGTAATTCCGAAACCAATATCCTTTACTCCTAATTTACGCAAACCTTCCAGTGTGGCGATTCCCCTTTTAAAGCCTGTTTCACGTCCTCGTAGTTCATCATTTTTTGCTTCCAAACCTTCAATGCTCACGCGTATTCCGATAGTAGGAAAACGTTTTGCCAATCGTAAGATTTTTTCTGTATGCCAGCCTGATGTAGAAATGACGATACGTTTTGATTTTCGAAACATTACTTCAACAATTTCTTCTAAATCACTTCTCAAGAAAGGTTCGCCTCCCGTAATATTAACAAATTTAAAGTTGGGAAGCATTTCCAACTCCTTAGCGGTTATTTCTTTTTTCTTATCGGTTGGATTTTTCCATATATCACACATTTTACACGCCATCTGACAACGATAAGTTGTGATGATGGAAACATCGGTAGGCATTGGAGTTTTTTTCATTTTAGATTGATTTTGTGTTCTGATTTCTCAGATGTAACTAGTTAGTTTTTCGATTTTTTAAAATTTTTGCAGGAATTCCTCCCACAATTGAATAATCAGGAGTGTTTTTTGTAACAACGGCACCAGCTGCAATGATACAACCATTTCCAATTTTTACACCAGACATTATTGACACATTTGCACCAATCCATACATCATTTCCTATTATAGTTTTATCTTTAGTAACTCCTTGATTTTTTATGGGAACATCAAGATCCGAGTAATTATGATTTTCAGAAAATACATTAACTCTTGGACCGAAAATAACATTATCACCAATAACGATATCTCCTCTCACTCCTATAAAGCAATAATGATTTATTCCTACATTATTACCGATTTTCAATGAATTTCCGACGTTTCGGAGTACTCCTGTACATTCAATAATAGCATATTTTCCTAATGTAAAATTATTTCCGATTTCAACACCATCATAACTTAACGCATTTATTGTTGAGTGCGCCATAAGGTTGAGACCACTACCGGTTTTAATTTTATGTCCAAATTGAATTTTCGCTCCTTTTCCCGCAAAAAGAAGGCCCTTATTTTTCTTTAAAAAAGGTTTTACAAAGAGCATACCTCTTACTAATGCCCAACCTTTTTCGTTTAAAATTGTCAATAGTTCTTTTAAAGAAAAAGGATAGGATATTGTTACCTTCTCTTTTTTAACTTTTGTAAAAAGACCCTCAATTATTTTATAAGTTTTCATATGCTACAAAGATAATTCTTTTCCATTGATTAGAAAACGCAACCATTTTAAAAAGGAATCATCTATCATTAAACGCCAGATATTACTTCTATTGTTATATTTTTTTAAAATGGGGTTATTTGAAAAAATAGATTTATTTTTGTCAAAATATTAAGAGAAAAACTTTGTCAAAACAACATGCCGTACTGATAAAACCAATTTCAATAATAGCACATTTATTGCTATTAAATATCATTTTTTTTGGGTTTAAGTTAGATTTTTATGACAATTTGTACTTTGCAATTTATCTCAATATCACTTGGTTGATTATTGCCTATTTTGTCAAGTTATATAGTTTTAGTAGAACTATAAAAATCACGAAAGTAGTCACGCAATTCTTAACGCAGATAATAATTTTTTCATTAACTGTTTTTTCATTTTTTACGTTTACTAAATCAGAGGTCGCAATAAGGCATATAACCATGCTATTGGTACTATTTCTTTTTGCAGTGATGTTGTTTAGGGCGCTATATTTTAGCGCATTACGACGATATAGAATTGAGGGAGGAAACTTTAAAAAAATTATTGTCATCGGTTCAAATGGAGGCTTAAAACCCTTAATTAATTTTATGACCAATAGATCAGATTTTGGTTATAAAATTATGGGGGTATTTTCAGATGAAAAAAAACCAGAGTTAAAATATCAAAAAACCAATAAAGCACTTACTAAAAATGGAAGTGGTCAACTTGAACATCTAGGAAAAATAGAGGATAGTTTTGACTATGTTGTAGAGAATAAAATTGATGAAATTTATTGTTCCATATCTGAGGTGAGCCAAGAGAACATGAATAAAATCATTGATTTAGCCGATCAAAATTTTGTTGTAGTTAAATTAATTCCTGACCATCAAGATTTATTTAGTAAAAATATGTATCTCGAATATTATGGTTATGTGCCTGTGCTTTCCATTAGAAAACTACCTTTTGACAAACCTGTAGTAAAGTTTTTTAAACGTCTTTTTGATATTATTTTTTCATTGATTGTTATCATCTTTGTACTATCTTGGTTAACCCCAATTCTCACACTTTTAATTAAAAAGGAAAGTAAAGGCCCTGTGTTCTTTAAGCAAGTAAGAGATGGTTTGAGAGGAAAGAGTTTTATGTGTTATAAATATCGCTCGATGGGAGTAAATGAAAGATCTGAAAAAGACCAAACTGTTAAGGATGATTTGCGTATTACAAAAATTGGAAAGTTTATTAGGAAGACAAGCATTGATGAATTGCCACAGTTCATTAATGTATTCAAAGGCGAAATGAGTGTAGTAGGGCCTCGCCCCCATATGTTAAGCCAATCGAAACTATTTAAAAAAGTTGTTGACAAGTACATGGTACGTCATTTTGTGAAACCTGGCGTAACAGGTCTAGCACAAGTAAAAGGATATAGAGGTGAAATAGAAACCGATGAAGACATTATAAATCGTGTAAAATACGATCTGTTTTATATTGAAAACTGGAGTTTTGTTTTAGATCTTAATATTATTACCCGAACCATACTCAATGTTTTTCAAGGAGAGGATAAAGCTTATTAGTTTTTTTGTTTCATGTTCCTTGCTCCTTGCTCTGTGTGTTCCGAGTATTCTGTGTGTACAATAAAACCCTTCAATTTTTCCGTGCCTTCTGTGGTTTCTGTGTGCCCAACTAAATCGCTCACCTTTTCCGTGCAATCTGTAAGTTCTGCACACCCTACAACTCAAAGCATTTCACTACTTTTGTCTTATAAAAAATAACAACTACAATCATGAATGTACTTATCTTAGGCTCCGGAGGCCGCGAACACACTTTAGCATGGAAATTAGCCCAAAGTCCACTATTAAATCAATTATTTATTGCTCCGGGTAATGCCGGTACAGCACAGATAGGAATCAATATTCCGCTAGGTGTTTCTGACTTTAAAGCGATCAAAGAAACAGTATTACAACATCAAATTAAGTTAGTTATCGTAGGACCCGAAGTTCCCTTAGTCGAAGGTATCCACGATTATTTTAGTAAAGATAAAGAGTTAAATGATGTAGCAGTTATCGGCCCCAAAAAACAAGGAGCTCAATTAGAAGGAAGCAAAGAATTTGCTAAAGAGTTTATGATACGCCACAATATTCCAACGGCCAAATATCAAAGTTTTACAAAAGAGACACTCGATAAAGGCTATCAATTTTTAGAGGAATTAAAAGCGCCCTATGTACTCAAAGCAGATGGTCTGGCTGCCGGAAAAGGGGTTTTAATTATTGATACGGTTCAAGAAGCAAAACGCGAACTAAAAGAAATGCTTACAAACCAAAAGTTTGGTGAAGCCGGTCAAACAGTTGTAATCGAAGAATACCTTGACGGTATAGAAATGAGCTGTTTTGCATTAACTAATGGTAAAGACTATGTTATTTTACCAAATGCAAAGGATTATAAACGCATCGGAGAAGGCGATACAGGTCTAAATACAGGAGGAATGGGAGCAATTTCTCCGGTTCCTTTTGCAGATGATAAATTGTTAACAAAAATTGAAAAAACAATTATTCAACCCAGTATAAAAGGCTTACAAAAAGATAAAATTGATTTTCTAGGATTTCTGTTTTTTGGTTTAATGATTGTCGATGATAAACCGCTCGTTATCGAATACAATGTTCGAATGGGTGATCCGGAAACAGAAGTAGTCGTCCCTCGCATACAATCTGATTTATTGGAGTTGTTTATAGCAACTACAACGGGAACATTGACAAATTATAAAATACAAATCACGCCACAAAGTGCTACTACTGTAATGGCAGTTTCGGGCGGTTATCCTGAAAAATATGAAAACGGAAAAACCATAACAGGAATTGATAAAGTAACCGATTCTATTGTTTTTCATGCAGGCACCAAAGCCGTTGATGATAAAATCCTAAGCAATGGAGGCAGAGTTTTAGCTGTTACATCCTTCGGAAAAGATTTTAAGGAAGCTCTTGAAAAATCTTATGCTAACTTAAAAAAAATCAATTTTGATAAAATGAATTATCGTAAGGATATCGGATTTGATTTGTAGTCTTTTCTGAAAAAACAGATTATACCATAAATGATGTGGGTACTTCTTTTCGAATCAATTAAAAAATATATTGCAATATGAGATTTGCAATATATTTAAAAAATGCAATATAGAAATAACAAAAAAGATTGATAGGCTACAATTTGAATTTGTCTATTATAGAAATGGAAAATAACCACAGATAGCTATACAATGTTTAAAGCTTTTGATTTAAAAAAACATCTAGACAAGTTCCCTGACAATGGAACTATTTTAGTTGCTGTTTTAAATTGGGGTATTGGTCACGCTACACGTTGTATTCCTATAATTAAACAACTTCAAGAACAGAGTTTTAAACCTATAATTGCATCAGATGGTGATGCATTACTGCTGCTTCAAAAAGTTTTCCCGAACCTTCCTAGTCATGAATTACCAAGTTACGATGTTGTCTATGCAAAAAACAAAAAGCTGTTTAAAGTAAAATTATTGTTTCAAGTCCCAAAATTTTATAAAACCTATCGAAAAGAGTGTCGAATAATACAAGAAATAGTCAAAAGCGAAGGTATAGATGCAATTATTTCAGACAATAGATTTGGCGTATATCACAAGTCGATTCCTAGTATTTATATAACACATCAATTACGAGTGAAATCAGGTGTAACAACGAGTTTAACCACAAGAATTCACCAAGGTATTATTTCAAATTTTGATGAATGTTGGATTCCTGATGTAAAAGAAACACCTAATTTAAGTGGTGATTTATCACATAATATCAAGCTAAAAACACCCATTAAATACATTGACTTATTAAGCCAATTTCAAAAACAGAAGCTCCCAAAAAAATACGATATTTTGGTGCTTTTGTCTGGGCCGGAACCTCAAAGAAGTATTTTAGAAAAGAAAGTGTTAAAAGAACTAAGAAATTCAACTAAAAAAATCTGTTTTGTAAGAGGAGTAATTGAGGATAAAGTCATAAGAAAGCAAAAAGGTTCTTACACACTTTATAATTATTTGTTAGGAACTGATTTGCAAAAAGTAATAAACGCAAGTGAACTGGTTATTGCTCGTTCGGGTTATTCCACAATAATGGATGTAGCGGTACTTCAAAAGAAAGCATTTTTTATTCCTACACCGGGGCAAGAGGAACAAATGTACTTGGCAAAACACATCGAGCAACAAGGAATTGCACCTTGTGCACAGCAAAAAGATTTTACAATCGACTTACTAGACTTAGTAGATGAATATTCAGGGTTTTGATTTTCACCCTTCAAGGGTTTCAAACCCTTGAAGGGTGAAAATTAAAAAGACCTAGTAGGTTTTTAAAACCTACTAGGTCTGTATATCTAGAGTGATACGATGACTTTAAGTATCGTATCGCTAATTAAATTATACTATCGAAGCTTGCGCAACAACAACCTTAGCAATCGGTACACGATAAGGTGAACAACTGACATAGTCTAAACCAGCTTTGTGGAAGAAGCGGATAGAAGAAGGTTCTCCACCGTGTTCGCCACAAATACCTAATTTTAATTTAGGATTAGTTTCTCTACCTTTCTTACAGGCCATTGTTACTAGTTGTCCAACGCCTTCTTGATCTAGTTTTTCAAATGGATCAGCTTCTAAAATACCTTTTTCAATGTATATCGGTAAGAATTTACCGGCATCATCACGTGAATAACCAAATGCCATTTGCGTTAAATCATTTGTTCCAAATGAGAAAAACTCAGCAGATTTAGCTATTTTATCAGCGATTAATGCGGCACGCGGTATTTCTATCATGGTGCCTACTAAATGATCAATTGTTTCATTACGTTCTTCAAATACTTTTTTAATAGTACTTCTTACAATATCCTCTTGCATCTCCATTTCCTGATACGTACCTGTTAATGGAACCATTATTTCAGGATGTGCATTGATGCCTTTTCCCTTAAGATTAAGAGCGGCTTCGATAATGGCACGAGTTTGCATCTCTGTAATTTCAGGATAAGTATTTCCTAAACGACAACCACGGTGTCCTAACATTGGGTTAAATTCAGATAAATCTTCTACCTTTTCTTTAATCACCTTAACTGAAATGCCCATTACATCTGCCATTTCTTGTTGCCCTTTATCATCATGAGGAATAAACTCATGTAAGGGTGGATCTAGTAAACGAACTGTTACAGGAAGATCTTTCATTGCGGTAAAGATACCTTCAAAATCTTTTCTTTGAATAGGAAGTAACTTGGCTAGTGCTTCACGTCTTCCGGCTACATCATCAGCGAGAATCATTTCACGCATGGCAACAATTTTCTTTCCTTCGAAGAACATGTGTTCAGTACGTGTTAAGCCAATACCTTCTGCACCAAAATCACGAGCCGTTTGACTATCGTGAGGTGTATCTGCATTGGTACGTACTTTCATGGTAGCGTGTTTGTCAGCAAGTTTCATGATTTTAGAAAAATTACCATCAAGAGTTGCTTGAGTAGTATCAATTTTTCCTAGAAAAGCATCACCTGTACTACCGTTTAGAGAAATCCATTCTCCTTCTTTTACAATTAAATCTCCTATTCGCATTTCTTTTTTGCGGTAATCGATTTTTATTTTTCCGGCGCCTGATACACAACATTTTCCCATTCCACGTGCTACAACTGCAGCATGAGATGTCATCCCGCCACGAGCTGTTAAAATACCTTTAGCGGCATCCATACCTGCTACATCTTCAGGAGAAGTTTCTGTACGTACTAAAATAGTTTTTTTGTCAGCAGCTTTCCATGTTAATGCATCTTCTGCGTTGAATACTACTTGTCCGGTAGCTGCTCCCGGAGAAGCAGGTAAACCTTGTGTAAAGCTATTGGCCTTCGCTAAGGCTTTTTTATCAAATTCAGGATGTAATAATTCGTCTAGTTTTTCAGCTTCGATTTGCAGTAAAGCTTGTTTTTCAGTCAACAAACCTTCCTCCATCATTTCCATAGCGATACGTACCATGGCTTTACCGGTACGTTTACCATTACGAGTTTGTAAAATCCAAAGTTTACCTTCTTGAATGGTAAACTCCATGTCTTGCATGTCTTTATAATGTTGTTCTAGGTTGTGTTGAATGTCAAAAAGCTCTTGATAATGCTCCGGCATTAATTCTTCTAAAGATTTAAAGCTTTCGAAACGATCTTTTTCTGAAACACCAGACAATTCAGCCCAAGTTTTTGAACCAAGTTTTGTGATTTCTTGTGGTGTACGTATTCCGGCAACTACGTCTTCTCCCTGTGCATTCACGAGATATTCTCCATTAAATTTATTTTCACCAGTACTTGAGTTTCTTGTAAAAGCAACTCCAGTAGCAGAGGTGTTACCCATATTACCATAAACCATGGCTTGTACATTTACAGCTGTTCCCCAGTCATGTGGAATACTGTTTAAGTTTCTATAGACAATCGCACGATTACCTTCCCAACTATCGAAGACTGCCATTACAGAACCCCAAAGTTGATCCCATGGATTTTCAGGGAAATCTTTACCTGTACGAGAACGTACTACTTTTTTATAACGATTTACCAATTCAATTAAGTCTTTAACTGTAAAATCGGTATCGTTTTCTACGTTTGTTTCTTCTTTTAATTTGTCAATTTCTGCTTCAAATGGATCGTGATCGTCTTTGGTTAAAGCACCAACTTCCATTACGACGTTCCCATACATTTGAATAAAACGTCTGTAAGAATCCCATACAAAACGAGGATTGTTTGTCTTGGCGATTAAACCTTCTACGATGGTATCATTTAAACCCATGTTTAGAACAGTATCCATCATTCCCGGCATAGAAACACGTGCTCCGGAACGAACCGATAATAAAAGAGGATTGGTAACATCTCCAAATTTGCTTCCCATTGTTTCCTCTACTTTAACAACATACTCCTTAACTTCTTTTTCTATAAGTTTGATAGTTGCTTGCTCGCCGTTATTTACATAGTAGTTACAAACTTCGGTTGTAATTGTGAACCCGGCTGGAACAGGTACATCTAGTAAATTCATTTCGGCTAAATTGGCTCCTTTACCACCTAATAAATTTTTCATTGTGGTATTGCCATCTGCTTTTTTATTACCAAAAAAGTAAACGTTTTTTGTTGTAGTCATAATTATTTCAAATTTAAGAGGACAAAAGTAAGAAATCTTATGACGTAGTAACGTGATAAATGTCAGAAATATTGGGTTTTAACGATAACGTTTTCGTAGATATACTCTGATAGAAAATGTCGATGAAAATATTTTAAAGTTTCTTTTGTAATAGTTTATACAAACGAATAAGGATTTTTTATTTGATTAAAAAACAGTCTTTTATCTCGTTTTAATATTTTTATTTACTACCTTTGAGGTTATATAGATAAAATAATGCGGTTCTACCATAAATATTACGGAGAATTTATATTATTATAATATATATAACTCCTTGTGTCTCTGATATAATTAAGATAAATAAGGTCGGAACGGAGATTTTGATGCTACGTCTATCTTCCCGACGCTTGTCGCTCTTTCAATTTGCCAGAGGTCATTGACCGTATATTCTTTTTTTGTAGTTGTTTGTGGTAGTGCTTTTTTATTCAAACAGTTTTACTAATCTCTAAATTTTATTATTATGAAAAAACTTTTATTTTTTATGAGCTTTTTGTTGTTAGCAACAATTGGCTATTCGCAAACTGATGACACAATGTTTATTCATGTGACTACAGCTGCAAATATTTCTAATGCAGCATCGTATATTGATCATCCTGTTCTAAATGCGAATCCCAATGCAAAGCTTGCTGTTTCTCATCGTTTAGGCACCTATAATGATAAGATCACAGGTCTTTGGTACAATAGTGGAAACCAAAGATGGGCAGTTTTTAATGAGGATGCTTCACCGATGTTGGTTAATTCTCAGTATAATATTTATATTAAAGGAAGTATTGCTAATGTTATTGTACATATTGCGTCTGCTGCAAATCAAGGATCTAGTCCAAGTTACACTGTACTTGACGAAGCTTCTATAAATGGAAATCCAAATCCTTTTTTAGTGCTTAGTAGTTCTTGGAATCCGAATGGCGTTTATAATAATTATAATTATGGTTTTTGGTATGATAGTTCTGCTAACCGCTGGAATATTTATACTGAAGATGGTACAGCTATTCCAACTGATGCAGCTTTTATGGTGTTAATACAACCTTACGAACAAGGCACAACTATTGTGTTTAGACATGAGGCGACTCCAGCTAGTAATGGATATGTTTCAAATGGAACCATGATTGATCATCCTTTATTAAACAATAAACCCAATGCATCCTTTGTGTTTACACATTATTGGAGTGCTCCAGGCTATCCTAGTTCTGGTGTAACAGTAGATAAAACAATGGGTACTTGGTATCATCCAACGCATAATAAATGGATAATATATACAGAAGATGTTACACCAATGGTTGATAATGCAGTATTTAATATTGTCGCACCAACCGCTAATACTACCTCTGTAGAAGAGAATACACTAATAGATGTTAGTTTATATCCAAACCCTGTTGAAGATATTTTAACGATTACTTCTCAAGAGGAGATTACCGAGTTGAGTATATTCAATCATTTAGGCCAAGAAGTAAAAATCATGGAACCATCACAAAGTTCTTTTGAGATTGATTTAAGTGATTTATCTACAGGAATCTATATTGTAAAAATGAAAGCTGCAGAGCTTAGAGGAACTTATAAGTTGATGAAACAATAATTTTTTCAAATTCGGTAATTTTAAATTGTAAATTAGTTGAGAGTACCGTTAATTTTAGCGGTACTCTTTTTTAATAAATAACTAAATAGTAGTGTATAAATAAGGTTTATTTCCTTGTTTAAAACGGCTATTCATTTTATTTTGTATCTTTGGGGGAGACCCCACTTTAAAGAACGTTTTATTAATTTTTAAATAGTATAGTTATGAAAACATTGAAAATTATTCTTTTGTTAGTGGTATTCTTTTTTACAGTTAACCTTATACATGCTCAAGTAGAAGATGCTTCAAAACTTGTAAAAATTGAAACTCTAGACGGTAATGAGTTTATTGGTACAATTAGTAGTGAAGACTCAGATAAATTAGTATTGAAAACGGAAAATTTGGGTGAAGTTACAATCTCTAAAAATGATATTAAGTTACAAGAGGTTGTTAATCAATCACAAATTAAAGATGGAGTATTCTGGTTTGACAATCTGCAGGCAACTCGTTATTTTTGGGCTCCTAATGGCTACGGTTTAAAAAAAGGAGAAGGATACTACCAAAATATTTATGTACTCTGGAATCAAGCTTCGTATGGAATTACTGATAATATCTCAATTGGAGGAGGTATTATACCATTATTTTTGTTTGCTGGTGCACCTACTCCCGTGTTTATTACACCAAAAATTTCGATACCAATAGTTAAAGATAAATTTAATATAGGCGGTGGAGCCTTACTAGGAACAATTATTGGTGATTTTGGTCTTGAAGATGAAGATATAAATAGAGGGTTTGGAATTGTCTATGGGCTTTCCACCTTTGGTAGTAGAGATAGTAATATAAGTATCAGTTTTGGTTATGGTCGTTTTGGAGGTGAATGGGCAGATTCACCATTGATCAATATCAGTGGATTACATAGAGTTTCAAATCGTTTTTATTTAATAACCGAGAACTACTATTTTAATTTTGGGGATGAAGATTCTGGAACTATTATCGGTTTGGGAGGCAGATGGATCATTAATAAAGCAGCTCTAGATTTTATATTTGCAATTCCAATTGGATTAGGTGCAGAAAGCTTTATTGCTATACCCGTTATAGGCTTTACAATACCTTTTGGAAATAAATAATTAACGGAATATTTTTATATCTTTTTTTGAAAAAGTCCATTCGGGAGTAATAAGTGTTTGCAGCTCTTTTGAACTATACCAAGGACTTATATGTAGATTATTGGGGTTTTTAAGAATATGAATTTCTTGTGCAGGCATAAAACTTTGGGCTAATAAAAATAGTGTATCACCTTGTTTATCACTAGCCATATCTACGACAATTATAGCGTGTCCTGGACTTCCACCTTGTATAAAAATTGCGCCTATTTTAAGCTCTTCTAATCCAATGGAAGGCAATTCTTTTTCTAATGATAGCGTTCCGGCATAACTAAATACCATCACCAAATATTTACGAAAGGATTCGTAGGAAACAGAAGGAGAAGTTGTTTTTATCCAATCTACTTTATTGCCTTTAACTCTGATTCGATAGCCTTGTCTCCATTTGGAATAGCTCGCTCGAAAGCCGTTTGTAAAATTAAAACTGATTTTATCGTATTGTTTTTGCTGGTATAAAAATTCTGCACGAAGTCGCATTGTGGCATCGGCACATTGCTGTAAATCGCGTTTTCCCACATCAATATCTAAAACAGCTACATGTACATCTTGACGGTATTTTAAATTACCATTGTATAAATGCACCTTTGCATCATGCGGTTTAAGAGGAAAGTTTTGCAAATAATGTGCAAAAGAACTTGCTTTAGTATTTTGTCTTGAGTAGCCTTCCGGTGTATTAAAACGTGTTTTGATTGTGGAGCCTTCTTTATGCAAAAGCTGTTTGTTTGATACCTTTGCAGTAAATAGGGTTTTTGTCTGAAAATGACGTACATCATTTTGGCAAGAGACAATTAGTATAAAACCAAAAAATAAGCAAATGAATTTATTCATTGAATGCTAACGTTAAAAAGCTTTGTGTATTTTGCTTACTTTGTTAAATCAATGCTAAAAAGTTTAAAAAAAGAAAATGATTTAATTGTTGTTTTTTGCAAATTCAACTGCTATTTGAGACGCTAAAATTACATTGTTGCGAACCAGCCCAATATTTGATTCTAAACTTTTTCCATGCGTCAACTCTTTAACTTTTGCTAATAAAAATGGCGTACTTTCTTTACCTTTAATACCCAATTTGTTT
>JAUVOS010000238.1 GCA_030599055.1 Lutibacter sp. | reverse complement strand
TTTGCCACAGCAAGTGGACTTAAAGTAGTACCCGTAATTTCGTCGATTGATACTGCTTTTGCATTGCCACCTATTGAAGAATTTGAAGCTTTGATAACGCCCAAAACAAAAGCTATAATCGTCTGTAATCCCGGGAATCCTACAGGATATTTATATACCGAAGATGAAATTAAAAAGTTAAAAGCATTGGTGTTAAAACACGATTTGTTTTTGATTGCCGATGAGGTGTATCGCGAATTTGTTTACGATGGCTTGACGCATCATTCCGTTATGCAAGAAACCGGTTTAGAACAACATGCCATTATGGTAGATTCAGTATCCAAACGGTATAGCATGTGCGGTGCGCGAATTGGTTGTATCGTCTCTAAAAATAAAGAAGTGATGGCAACAGCATTAAAGTTTGCTCAAGCACGATTGAGTCCACCGACTTATGCACAAATAGCAAGCGAAGCAGCTTTAGACACACCAGATTCGTATTTTATAGAAGTAAATGAAGAATATCAAGAACGAAGAAATATTTTAGTTCGTGAATTGCAAAAAATACCCGGAGTAAAGGTATCAAGCCCAAAAGGGGCTTTTTATTGCGTTGCAGAGTTGCCGGTAAAAGATACCGATGTTTTTGCGCAATGGCTTTTGGAAAAATTTAATGATAGTGGCGAAACGGTAATGGTCGCTCCCGCAAGCGGTTTTTATTCAACTAAAGGAGCCGGAAAAAATCAAGTACGTATTGCCTATGTTTTAAAACAAGAAAAATTAGTGCGTTCCGTAGAAATATTGAAGAAAGCACTTGAAATGTATTAAATATAATGGGCTTTATGCAAAGTAAAGACGTAGCATTGCAAGGTTTCAACATTAACAAATAAACGATTAAACACATTAACATTCAAAAAGACATATCACTAAAACCTTATAATAGCTTTGGTATAGACGTCAAAGCAAGTCGTTTTGTATCCATACAATCTATTGATGAATTAAAAGAAATTATTTCTAACGAAAAAGACTTCTTTTTGATTGGTGGCGGTAGTAACATGCTTTTATTAAATGATATTGACAGGTTAGTTATTCATATAAACACGAAAGGAAAAAAAATCATCAAACAAGATGAGAATCATGTTTGGGTTAAAGTAGCAGCTGGTGAAAATTGGCACGAGTTCGTGCTTTGGTGTTTAGAAAATAATTATGGAGGTGTTGAAAATCTGGCTTTAATTCCAGGAAATGTCGGTACGTCACCTATCCAAAATATTGGTGCATACGGCGTAGAGGTAAAAGATGTGATTGAAAAGGTATATGCAATAGAAATAGCGACTAGAAAAGAAACTAGTTTTTCAAATACTAAGTGTAAGTTTGCCTACAGAGATTCTATTTTTAAAAATGTTCAAAAAGGGAAATATATTATTACAGATGTTAGTTTTAAATTGACAAGGAAAAATCATGACATTCATGATGCTTATGGCGCCATACAAGCAAAATTATCTGAAAAGCGAAATAAAAAACTGTGTATTGCTAGTATTGCCGATGCTGTAATAAGTATCCGTACAGAAAAGTTACCCGACCCAAAAGAAATTGGGAATAGTGGTAGCTTTTTTAAAAACCCGATTGTTTCCAAAAAGCTATTTAAAAAAATTCAAAAAGAATATCCAAATATCCCAAATTATCCTACTTATCAGAAACAGTATAATTCTGAATTCTTAATTCTTAATTCTGAATTAGTAAAACTGGCAGCAGGTTGGTTAATTGACCAATGTGGTTTTAAAGGGAAACGTTATGGAGATGCGGGTGTACATAAAAATCAGGCACTTGTATTAGTAAACTATGGAAATGCTACAGGACAAGATATATTCAAACTTGCACAAAAAATCCAAAATAAGGTCAAGGAAAGATTCGGAGTAGCTCTGGAGATGGAGGTAAATATCATATCATAACTATATTGTATTTGTGATTTTTAGTATTGAATTGCAAAAGTTTGAGTATTATGTTACCTTTACTATCTGAAAGAATTAAAGTAATTTATATTTTAACCAAAAGTTATTCACATGAATCTAAACAAATTATCATTACTCTTAGCGGTCCTGTTTATCTTTACTTTTCAAACAGCAATGTACTCACAAATTAACCTTAATCGTTTAAAAAGTAAAACGAAAACACTTTTAAATAAAGACAAGGACAAAAAACCTTCAAGCACGAAAACAGAAAATACAAAGGAGTCTATTTTAGATGGAGATGCAACTACGGGTAAAATAATCTATGTCTCAAAATCTGGAAGTAATAAAAACGATGGTAGTATATCTAGTCCTTTGAAAAATATTGATAAAGCGATGAAAAAGGTACAACCTGGTGACATGATTTATATTGCAGAAGGCAAATACAGTGGTACTTTTGGTATGGGTTATTTAGAATCAGAAAAAGCCTTACAACTATATGGAAGTTGGGATAATGAGTTTAACCAACAAGATATAATGAATCACCCAACGGTATTTCAACCCGATAATGCTAGTGGAGGAAAAGGTCGCAAAGCTTTATTAAGATTCACAAAAGAAGTAGGTGGAACTATCGTTGATGGTATTGTTTGGGATATGGGTGAACGTAATTTATATGACTTAAAAGAAGGTTTTGTAGAAGGTGTTGAAGGTGGTAGAATTCGCAGATCATCAGAGCCATTAAAAGGAAAAAACAGTACGGTTGAAGAACCCTGTATTTCTATTCGTTCAGGAGCACAAGGTGGTGATGTTACCATACAAAATTGCGTTTTTGTGAATGGAGCTAGTTTTGGGATTCAGGCTGCTCATAAAAGTGGTACATTTAAAGTATTGAATAATGTGTTTGTAGCAAATCGTATGGCAGCAATTGAAATTTTCGGCACTTGTGCAGGTAGTAAAGAAAGAAGAAATATGGTGTCTTGTGGGGAAGTTGAAGTTGCAAATAATACAGTTCTCTTTACATGGAGTCGCCTTAAGGATTTTGGCGATATGGGTTATGGTATTCGCATTATGACAAAATTAGAATACAATATTCATGACAATATCATTGGTGCAAATATTATGGGAGGAATTGATAATTCAAGATTTTGTAAAGATGAGTATGTAAAAATCGATAATAACATCTTTTTCGGTAATAAAACGGGAGATTTAAGATACTACCCCGAAAGTAATGTAAAGTTAGACCTTACTGTGGATCAGTTTGAAGACCTTGAGTTTGCATCGGTTAACAA
>JAUVOS010000139.1 GCA_030599055.1 Lutibacter sp. | reverse complement strand
TCGTGTGATGTTATCATCGATGAACCCAAAAGAAATTCAACAAGCAATTGCCTCTGACAATGTTACATTATTGACATCCGTCAAGGGTATTGGCGCAAAAACAGCACAACGAATTATTATTGATCTAAGAGATAAAATTCTTAAAACCTATGATATGGATGCAATTTCATCAGATATAGGCAATACTGTAAAAGATGAAGCGTTATCTGCATTAGATATTCTAGGTTTTTCTCGCAAACAAACACAACGAGTAATTGATCTTATTTTACGTGATAATCCTACGATGAATATTGAAAATTTAATTAAACAAGCATTAAAAAAACTTTGATAATTTCATTTGAAACGAATACTAAAGATTTTGACAAATACGAAAATGATTAATAAGCGAACACTCCTTGATGACAGACAGGGATCTTTTAGCATAAGCCAGATTTATTTAGGTATTACTGCTAAAAAATAACAATTAAACACATGAAAAAGTTTTTATTACAAATTCGTTTTACTTTTATACTATTACTTAGTATAACAGCATTAAGAGCACAAACTCCTCTAGATACAATTCCAACAGATAGTACAGCAACGCTGCCTTATGACTTTAGTACGTATCAAAGTGCCAGTTTGTATTTGAATGATTTTGAGAATTATGATGTTGTATATGATGTTGTTCAAAATCGCTATTTGGTGGTGACCAAAATTGGGGATTACGAAATATCCTACCCAATTTATATGACACCAAAAGAATATAGTGACTATCGTCTTAAAAAAGATATGCACGATTATTATAAAGGAAAGCTAAGCGCCATCAGTGGGAAAAAAAGAAGTAGCGAAGAAGAACAAAAGAATTTACTTCCTACCTATTATGTCAATTCCAATTTTTTTGAAAATGTTTTTGGTGGAAATGAGATTGAAGTAAACATGCAAGGAAATATTGAAATAAAAATGGGTTTGCTACATCAAGAAGTAGATAACCCAAATTTAAATGAGACCAATAGAAAACCAACCATATTTGATTTCAACCAAAATATTGGAGCCAGTATAATGGCAAAAGTAGGAGAACGTCTAAGAGTTTCTGCTAATTATGATACACAATCAACTTTTGATTTTCAAGATATTGTAAAATTAGAATTTGATCCAAGTGCCGGTTATGATGACGATGGTATTATTCGTAAAATAGAATTAGGAAATGTCAGTATGCCCATGCGTAGTTCTTTAATTCACGGAGCTCAAAATCTCTTTGGAGTTCGAACGGAATTACAATTTGGTAAAACAACTATTTCTACAGTTTATGCCAAACAACAGTCACAATCTAAAACCGTACAAGCAGAAGGTGGGTCTATTATCGAAGAATTTCAGTTGTCAGCTACCGATTATGATAAAGACAGGCACTTCTTTTTAGCACATTATTTTAAAGATAATTTTGATGAAGCACTTTTAAGATACCCGTTGATAAACTCATCCATACAAATTACGAGTATCGAACTTTGGACAACCAATACAAATAATACAACCAACAATGTTAGAAGTATTGTTGCCATTGCCGATTTGGGAGAATCGGTACCGGTAAACATGATCCCGGACCCTAATAACCCACAAGATCCCCTAATAGAGATAGATTTCCAAGATATTTTACAAAATAATTTCCCGGATAATTCTGTAAATGAGTTGGAAGAAATTATGATTGAAACGGGAGCTATTCGTGATATTGCAGAGGTATCAGATGCTTTTGGCGCCATTGTAACACCTAGTTCTTTAATGGAGCAAGGAAAAAACTATTCTGTTTTACAAAACGCACGTCGCTTGGTAGAAGGAACAGATTTCAAACTAGATCGTCAATTGGGCTTTATTTCGTTAAATCGCAGATTGGCAGAAAGTGATGTGTTAGGAGTTGCCTTTGAATATACCGTTAATGGCAGTAGTCAAGTCTATAAAGTTGGGGAACTATCAAGTGATGGTATTATTGCTCCAGCCAATTTAGTAGTTAAATTATTACGTGGGGAGCTAGTGATTACAGATATACCCGTTTGGGATTTGATGTTAAAAAATGTCTATAATTTACAAGCTTTCCAGTTAAATGAAGAAGGTTTTCGATTGGAAATATTCTATGAAAATGATGCTACTGGTGTTCCTTTAAATACATTGCAAGCAGCACAAACTCAGGATGTTTCTACCAAAACCTTATTAAATTTATTATATGTTGATCGATTAGACCAAAACGATTATGAAGTAGAAGAAGGAGATGGTTATTTCGATTTTGTTGAAGGCATAACAATTTTCGCCAACAAAGGCTATATAATTTTTCCAAAAGTACAGCCTTTTGGAGCACATCTCGATGATATATTAATTGCAGCTGATGATCAATTTGTATTTAATGAATTGTACGAATTAACACAAGAAGAAGTAAAGAACACGTATCAACAAAAAGACAAATATCAAATAAAAGGCTATTATAAATCTGATAGTGCAAGTGGAATTGCCCTAGGCGCTTTTAACGTGCCTCAAGGTTCTGTTCATGTAACAACCGGTGGTCGCGAATTAGTAGAAGGAGTTGATTATGTAGTTGATTATCAAATAGGAAGGGTTAAAATCATCAACCCCGCTATTGAAGCATCTAATGCGCCTATAAGTGTATCTGTTGAACAAAATGCGATTTTTAATCAAGACAGAAGAAGCTTTTTTGGCGTTGATGTAGAACATAAATTTTCTGACAATTTGGTTGTAGGAGCTTCCTATTTAAACCTACGAGAAAAACCATTTACCAATAAAGTTTTCTTTGGACAAGAACCGATACAAAATAGTATTTTTGGATTAAATGCCAGTTTTGACACAGAAGCAAAAGTTTTGACCAAATGGGTCAACAAATTACCCTTTGCAAAAACAGAAGCAACTTCTAATTTTTCTATCCGAGGTGATGTCGCCTATTTGTTGCCGGGAACACCTAAAACCATTGATATTAACGGACAAGCAGCATCCTATATTGATGACTTTGACGGTAGTCAAATCCCTTTACAAATACGATCAGAACAACAATGGTATTTAGCAAGTACACCTAAAGTGACGAGTAGTTCAGATTTATATGGTTTAGGCGGTGATCAAATAGGCTTAGCTTATGGTATGCAACGAGCCAGACTCTCTTGGTTTAATATAGATAATGATTTGTACGGAAGTAATAAACCGGAAAATATTGATAACGAAGAATTATCTCGTGCAGAGGTACGCCGCGTTTATAACGATGAGTTATTCCCAGAAGATGAACAAGATTATACCGAATCCCCAACTATAAGAACCTTAAATCTCGCTTTTTTCCCAAACGAAAGAGGAACGTATAATTATGATTCCGATACAAGTAACATGAATAGTGACGGAACTTTTAGCAATCCCGAAGAACGTTGGGGAGGAATTACAAGACCTTTGACGATTACAGATTTTGAAAATTCAAATATTGAATATATTCAATTTTGGTTGATGAATCCTTTTGAAAATTATTCCATTACAAACGAAGAAGGTTTGCCAACGGGAGTTGATCCTCAAAATGTAGCAAACCAAACAGGGGAACTCTATTTGAATCTTGGAAACATCTCTGAAGATATTTTAAAAGAAGGTCTTAAGATGTTTGAAAATGGTTTGCCAGAAGATGGATCAACCACAAATACAAGATTTTCGGAATGGGGGAAAATACCAATCAACCAAGCTCTTTTAAACGCTTTCGATGATGATGATGCGCATCGTTTAAATCAAGATATTGGTTTAGATGGTTTATCAGATCAAGAGGAACAAACACGAAATAATCTAAGTGATTTCCCAGATACCGCTACAGGAATCCAAGCCTTTCAAGATTATCAAAACTATATTAACCATGTTAATACGCTTTCTTCTAACGCTCCAGAAAAAAGTGATTACGCATCTGATAATTTCCATTTTTATAAAGGATCAGAATTAGATGACCAAAGCGCGAGTATCATCACGCGTTATAAAAGCTATGGTCGTACATCAGGTAACTCGCGTACTGCAAGTATGTCTCCTGAACCCTATCCAACTACAGGAACACAATATCCCGATACAGAAGATATCAATAAAGATCAGACCATGAGTACGGCTGAGAGTTATTATCAATACAAAATATCTTTAAATGCAGCTGACCTAGAAGTAGGTACAAATTATATTGTAGATAAACGTGAAACCGTAACCACACTACCCAACGGAGGATCACAAACGAGCACTTGGTATCAAGTTAGAATTCCTGTGGCAAACGGTGAAGCGATAGGAGGGATCAATAATTTCCACTCTATTCGTTTTATGCGTCTATTTTTAACAAAATTTAGAATGCCAGTCGTCTTGCGTTTTGGTGAAATGGAAATGGTTCGTGGCGAATGGCGCCGTTATAAATTTGAATTAGATGATGGCAATATACCGCTAACCGATTTAGATAATTTTGAATCAGGTGTCGTAAATATTGAAGAAAATAATGGGCGTACTCCCATACCTTACGTGTTGCCTCCGGGTATTGAAAGAGAGCGCTTACAAGGAACAACCACTATACAAGAGCAAAACGAACAAGCTTTATCTTTAAAAGTACGAGATTTAGAATCGGAAGATGCTAGAAACTTATTTAAAAATGTAACTTTTGATCTACGGATGTTTAAGCGCCTCCAAATGTTTATTCATGCCGAAGGAAAGCCAAGTGAAGCAATAGTAGAAAACAAAGATTTAGTTGCAATAGTTCGCTTGGGAAGTGATTTAAGTGATAATTTCTATCAAATAGAACTACCACTAAACGTTTCTCCCTTTACTTCTACAACAGCAACTGGTATTTGGCCTGAGGAAAATGAACTTAATGTAGATTTAGAAGCTTTAAAAAATCTTAAATTAGAACGTTATGCAATTTTCGGAAACGCACAGAGCAATCAACTGTTTCCGGCATCTGTAGTAGGAGAAGAAGCCACGTATCGACTCAGAGTAAAAGGACATCCTAACTTAGGAAACATCAAAACCGTTATGCTCGGTGTAAAAAACAAATCAGCTGATATAAAAACGGCAGAAATTTGGTTTAATGAAATGCGTGTTTCTGAATTTGATAATGAAGGAGGATGGGCTGCAATAGTTAGTGCTGATGCCAATTTTGCCGATCTTATGGATGTAGCAGTAACAGGAAGAATGTCAACAAAAGGCTATGGAAATGTCGATCAATCAGTAAATGAAAGAAGTCAAGAAGATATCAAACAATACGATGCGGTTTCAAATTTGAATGCAGGAAAATTTTTCCCAAAAAATTGGGGCTTACAAATACCAATTAATGCCAGTATTGGAGAAGAAATTAAAGATCCAAAATACGATGCACAATATCAAGATATTGTTTTAGAAGACACTAATATTGACAATAGCCCTCATCGCAACGACGCACAAGATTATACAATGCGTAAGAGTATTAGTTTAATTAACGTAAAGAAAAATCGTAATCCAAACTCTAAGAAAAAAGCACGGTTTTATGATGTAGAAAATTTAGCCGTCTCTTACGCGTTTAATGAAGTTTATCATCGCGACTATAACGTTGAAAATTTCTTAGATCAAAATGTAAGAGCTTCTGCTGGTTATACCTATAGTTTTAAAGCTTTTGAAGTAAATCCGTTTAAAAAGACGGAAAAATTAAAAGGGAAATATCTAAAAATCATTAAAGATTTTAATTTTAATTTATTACCCAATGATATTTCTATTAATTCAAATATTATAAGGGGTTATAATGAACAACTTTCTCGTACTTTAGTTCAAGATGCAGGTTTTACGGAATTGCCCACTTTAAAACAAAGAAATTTCTTATTTGATTGGGATTATAGTATCGGTTACAAACCGACAAAATCCATACGTCTGAATTTTAGAGCTTTAAACAACAATATATATGATGACTTTGAAAGTACAGACGATATTACTTTATACCAAAACTTTTTCAATTTAGGGCGTCCAACACATTATCATCAAACATTAGACGCATCCTATCAAATACCTATTGATAAGATTCCACTATTTAGCTTTATAAAATCAAATTATTCCTATACAGCAGATTTCGATTGGCAAGGAGCTTCAAAATCATATTTAGCAGAGATTGGTAATACCATTCAAAATGCCAATACACACAATCTTTCGGTTGATTTAAATATGAAAAAATTCTATAAAGAAATAGGATTACCTAAATTATTACAACTTCAAAAGAAAAATAGTCGTGCCAGACAAAATCGTAAGGCTAAGGAAAAAGAAAGAGAAGAAAATCAAAAGAATGAAGAAGGAGGAGAAAAATCAGAAACTCAAGAAGGTGGCGAAGGAAAAGGAGAAGGAGGAAAAGAAGGGAATAAAGGAATAAGTGAAGAAAATGGAAAAGGAAAGAACGCTTCTACAAAAGGTGGCGAAAACAACACATTCAGTAGTAGAAATAATAGTGCAGATGGAAAAAGTAAAAAGCCAAAATCAACAGGAGGAAAATTATTTAAAGGCCTCTATGATTTAGTTACCGCAGTTCGTACGATTAAGGTGAGTTATCAAGAAAATAACGGAACATTATTACCGGCTTATCAACCCGCAGTTGGTATGTTAGGTCGTGATAATTACTCGGGAGGTTTTGCACCTAGTTTTGGTTTTGTTTTTGGAAGCCAGGTTGACATTCGTAATCGCGCCTTAGAAAATGGATGGCTGTTAACACGTAACTTACACGATCCGAATACGGATGATGATAATGATCCATATTACAACAAAATATACAGCAATACGCATTATGACAAACTAGATATTACCGCCAAAGTAAGTCCTTTTAAAAACTTTGATATTGACGTTACAGCTAATAAAATTTATACACGTAATATTTCTGAACAAATAGATCCAATAATAGAAGATGGAAGCTTAACACCAAG
>JAUVOS010000206.1 GCA_030599055.1 Lutibacter sp. | reverse complement strand
CAGACTTTTTCCATCAAAAAAGAAAAACCTTACAAAATCGCTACTAAATGCAATACATTTAATCTTTGACCAGAAAGTAAACTAAAAAGCGAGTGCCCGTTCAAATTGCGGGCCGGCGCTGCGAAGTCTCCTACTTCAGAGTTAAATTTGAAAACAAAGCCTATCTTTGTCCTAATGAACAAGAAACCCAAACTCCTCCGTATAACCACCATTCCCCTATCCTTACACAAGCTCTTGCAAGGACAGCTAAACTATATGCAAGAAGAAGGTTTTGAAGTTGTATTAGCGAGTTAGAAAATATTAACGGCAGGTATGTATAACTTGGGATTGGCATCACGTCAAAAGTATATGTTGCTCCCCGTGATATTTATTTTAATGTTTCGAGATTTAAGATATAAAAAACACATTATTTAAAACATGAGTGAACCACTGAGAGCCAGTCATTTCGATACGTCCTCCTATGTCGGACACTCAATGACCTGTGTCTAAGGTGGCTGAGTGATTTTGTGAGGGACGGAACCTTAAGAAAACAGCCAGTGGCTGTTTTTAGTGAACGTGCCAGACTGCCGCGAGAGGTAAAATAGTACCGAAACCACCGCTCTGCTAAGTTTATAACTTCGTGCAATATCCTACTAAACAAACAAAAGTCATATATCCATTTTTGATAATCATTTGTTTTATAAAAATGTAACAAGACTAAAAAATTAAGTATTTATGTTCTATTAATAAGATAAAATACATTATATTTATCCTATGCATAGGACAATAATACCAATATATTTCTTGTAAATACAACTTTTATTGTATTTTTGTAAGACAATACCAATTTATTATGGATAAAAAGGTTATAAAAGATATTATTCAGAAGAATCAAGAAAAAATTTTAGAACTTGAAATTATCTCACGTGATTTTACCTATGAAAAAAAAGCAAATTATGTCATAGTTGGACCTCGAAGAGCAGGAAAAACATATCTGTTGTTTCAAATTATTCAAGAAAGATTTATAGATGCTGTAAATGAAGTCTTATATATCAATTTTGAAGATGAACGTCTTATGGAAATGACACATCGTGATTTTCAATTGATTTTAGATTGTTATTTTGAAATCTTTGAGAATACAAAACCTACTTTGTTTTTTGACGAAATACAAAATGTGCCACATTGGGAGAAATTTGTTCGAAGACTAGCCGATGAAAAATATCAGGTCTATATTACTGGTAGTAACGCAAGTATGCTCAGCCACCAAATAGGAACTACTCTTGGTGGACGTTTTTTTGTTCATGAGCAATGGCCCTTATCTTTTAAAGAATTTTTGAGATTTAAAAGAATTGTTTTAAAGGCTAATTATGAGTATAGTAAACAACTATATCTTGTAAAAAAAACTTTTGAAGAGTATTTTCGGTTTGGAGGCTTTCCTGAAGTTTTTTTATTTGATAATAAACGTAGTTATTTATCCAATTTATTTAAAAAAGTTTTTTATGGTGATATTATTATGCGCTATGCTATTCAAAATGATGCAGCCATGCAATTGTTGGTAAAAAAATTATCAGAAAGTGTCAATAATGAAACATCAGTCAACAGGATTAAAAATCTTATTAAATCTATAGGGATACCCATAGGAACAACAACTGTTTTTGAATATATAAAATATTTACAAGAATCTTTTTTGATTTTTCCTGTTGAAAACTATATTCACAAATTCGTTGAAAAAGAGACCATTAAAAAATATTACTTTATTGATAATGGTTTGTTGATGCTTTTTTTACACGATCAGGATACCAAATTATTAGAAAATTTAGTTTTTCTACACCTTTATAGAAACTATGAAAAAATTTACTTTTACAAACGCAACTACGAAATTGATTTTTATATACCAGATGAACAAACAATCGTACAAGTTTCTTATGATATATCCGATATAGAAACAGAGAAAAGAGAACTTAAATCTATAGAAAAGTCATTAAAAGAATTACCTGCAAAAAGTATTTATATTATCACTTATGATACAGAAAAAACCCTATATATAAAAAATAGTGAAGTACAGGTGTTTCCCTTGTGGAAATGGCTACTAAAATCGATTAATTAGGAAGCGAGAGTAATTGGTATCAAAGGAACTAGGGTATTGGAAAAACCGAACTGCTTTTTCGATATATCAAAATAGGCACTTAAATACTATATCGATACAGCATATTATTCATATATTTGCAATATCATTTAAGCAATATAGTGGTATGAAGACTTTATACATCAAATCTAAAACTAAAATTGAACGAGTATCTATTGAGTTTACAAGGTATTTGCTAGATATAATACATCCTAAAAATCGTATAAGTATTATAAAAGGGGCACGAGGTGTTGGAAAAACTACACTATTATTACAATATGCACGTTTAAAAATTGCTACAGAGAAATCTATACTTTATGTTTCGCTTGATGATCTATATTTTTTAAATCATTCATTGTATAGTTTAGCAGAAGACTTTTATAAAGATAATGGTAGTTTCTTATTATTAGATGAAGTGCATAAATACCCTAATTGGTCTAGAGAATTAAAATTAATCTATGATGATTTTCCAAATCTGCAATTAGTAGTAACTTCATCATCTTTATTAGAAATATATAAATCAGAGTCCGATTTAAGTCGTAGAGCGATAACCTACCAATTAAAAGAATTATCGTTTAGAGAATTTTTATTTTTTGAAAAAAAAATAAACTTTCCACCTTATACTTTAGAATACTTTATAAAGAACCATGAAGCTATTAGTTACGAAATTACCAAAAAAATTAAACCACTGCATGAATTTAATAAATATGTAGAATATGGTATGTATCCGTATTTCATAGAAGAAAAAGAAATGTATACTGAAATACTGTTACAAACTATCAATCTAACTTTAGAAATAGATTTACCTGCCGTAGAACGTGTCGATTTTGAGCATATAATTAAAATAAAAAAACTTTTGTTTGCTATTTCTACCAGTACACCTTTTACACCTAACATTACAAAATTAAGTGAACGAACTGGAATATCAAGAAATGCGTTAATAAAAGCATTACATTATTTACAGAAAGCTAGATTACTAAACCTTGTAAACAAAAACAATAAAGGCATTAGTATATTAAGCAAACCAGACAAAATATATATAAATAATCCTAATTTACAATATGCATTTGCAAGTACTCATTCAAATATGGGGTCTATAAGAGAAAGTTTTTTTGTAAATCAGTTACAGGGTATATATAAAATAGAATTACCCCCAAAAGGAGATTTTATTGTAGATGACAAATACACTTTTGAAATAGGTGGAAAAAACAAAAGTAAATATCAAATAAAAGGAATTCCAAATTCTTTTGTGGTTAGAGATGATTTTGAGAATGGAGTTAATAATTATATTCCACTTTGGTTATTTGGCTTTTTATACTAAATCTGATGAAGAAACTCAAACTCCTCCGTATCACCACAGTCCCTCTATCCTTACACAAAATCCTGCAAGGACAGCTAAACTATATGCAAAAGCAGGGGTTTGAGGTCATATTAGCGAGTGCTGTTGGTAAAGAAATTGAAGCCATAGAAAAAGAAACAGGGCTAAAAGTGCATATATTACCACTAACAAGAAAGATTTCACCCCTACAAGATCTTAAAGCGGTATGGCACACCTATAAGCTAATTAAGAAAGAGCAACCCGATATCGTACACACCCACACACCAAAAGCGGGAGTAGTTGGTATGTTGGCAGCAAAATTGGCAGGAGTTAAAGTGCGAATGCATACCGTAGCTGGTTTGCCCTTAATGCAGGCAACGGGAGTCAAGCGAAAACTACTCAATTTTATAGAACGTGTCACTTCTTGGGCAGCAACGAATGTTTATCCCAACTCATACGCCTTAGCTGATTTTATGATACAAGAGCGCTTAGCACCCAAAACCAAAATTAAAGTAATCGCAAAGGGCAGTTCCAACGGTATTGACACCGCTCATTTTGATCCCAAATGCTATAAAAAAGCGGCTAAAAATCATTTAAGAAAACAATTGAATATCTCACCAAACGATTTAGTATTTACCTTTATAGGAAGACTAGTCAGCGATAAAGGCATTAATGAATTGGTCACCGCTTTTGATCAACTACAGCATCAAACTCCCTTCCAGCCTGTGCTGAGCGAAGTCGAAGTAGGAAAGGTTGGGGATGGGCCTATACTCCTCCTACTAGGAGACCAAGAAGAAGCACTCGATCCTCTAAAAGCAGAAACAACAAAAGCCAT
>JAUVOS010000224.1 GCA_030599055.1 Lutibacter sp. | reverse complement strand
TTAAATCAGAAAACGTAACTTTGCCCTACTAAATTTTACAATTATGTACGGAAAAATAAAACAACATTTACAAAACGAATTAAAAGAGATTACCAATGCGGGCCTTTTTAAAAAAGAACGCATTATAACCAGTAGTCAAGATGCAGTTATAAAGATAAGTACCGGTGAAGAAGTGATTAACTTTTGCGCTAATAATTATTTAGGTTTATCAAACAATAAAGAAGTTGTACAAGCGGCGAAAGAAACGATGGATCACCATGGATATGGTATGTCATCCGTACGTTTCATTTGTGGAACACAAGATATTCACAAAGAATTAGAAAGTAAAATTGCAGATTTTTACCAAACAGAAGATACGATACTTTATGCAGCTGCCTTTGATGCCAATGGTGGTGTTTTTGAACCGCTGTTGACAAAAGAGGATGCCATTATTTCTGATAGCTTAAATCATGCTTCTATTATTGATGGTGTACGTCTTTGTAAAGCAGCACGTTATAGATATGCCAACAATGATATGGCAGAGCTTGAAAAACAACTGATTGAAGCAAATATGAATAAACATCGGTTTAAAATTATCGTTACAGACGGTGTTTTCTCAATGGATGGAGTAGTAGCACAATTAGATAAGATTTGTGATTTGGCAGACAAATACGATGCTCTTGTTATGGTTGATGAATGTCATGCCGCTGGATTTATCGGTAAAACAGGTCGTGGAACTATCGAACTCAAAGATGTAATGGGTCGTGTTGATATAATAACAGGAACTTTAGGAAAAGCTTTGGGTGGCGCCATGGGAGGTTATACTACGGGTCGTAAAGAAATTGTTGAAATTCTACGCCAACGTTCTCGTCCCTATTTATTCTCAAATTCTTTAGCGCCTGCAATAGTCGGTGCTTCCTTAAAAGTATTTGATATGCTTTCAAGCAGTACCGTTTTACGTGATAAATTAGAGGAAAATACAGCTTTCTTTAAAAAAGGGATGGAAACCGCCGGTTTTGATATCGTCAAAGGAGATTCAGCTATTGTTCCGGTAATGCTTTACGATGCTAAACTATCACAAGTTATGGCAGATAAGTTATTAGAAGAAGGTATTTATGTAATTGGATTTTATTTTCCAGTCGTTCCAAAAGATAAAGCTCGTATTCGAGTACAATTATCAGCAGCTCATAAAAAAGAACATCTTGATAAAGCGATTGCTGCTTTTATTAAAGTTGGGAAAGAATTGAAAGTAATTTCATAAATAGTACAAAGTCACAATTTAATTGTACTATTTTTCTTATTTTTAAATTTCAATATAATATATATATCATGAAAAAATTAGGATTATTTTTAGCAGTTATTAGTTTATTGACTGCTTGCAATTTGAATAAAAAAGAAACCAAAAAAGCAGTAGAAGTACCTGTTTTCACCGAACTCCAAACCAAGGCAAAAGGTTTTTTCGGCGAATTACCTTTAGTTGCTGAAAATAAAGCAAATATAATTACAAATGAAAAGGTTGCTTTAGGAAAATCATTATATTTTGATACTATTTTATCAAAAAACCAAACGCAAAGTTGTAATACTTGCCATGATTTAAATGCCTATGGTGTTGATAATTTACCAACGTCTCCTGGAGATGGTGATGGAACAATGGGTGGAAGAAATTCACCTACCGTATTAAATGCGGCACTACATATTTCTCAATTTTGGGATGGTAGAGAGCCTGATGTAGAAGCCCAAGCTGGCGGACCAGTATTAAATCCAGTAGAAATGGGAATGTCAAGTGAAAAAGAAGTAGTAAATCGTTTATCGAAAGTTGAAAAATATAAAGAAATGTTTGCTAAAGCATTTCCTGATGATAAAGAAGCTATTACCTATGATAATATGAAAAAAGCCATTGGTGCTTTTGAGAGGAAACTCATTACTCCTTCAAAATTTGATGAGTATTTAGCGGGCGATAACGCTGCTTTAAACGAACTAGAAAAAGAAGGTTTAGCATTGTTTATGGACAAAGGCTGTATTGCTTGCCATAGCGGAAATGTATTAGGTGGAAATATTTATCAAAAATTTGGAGTGTTTGGTGACTACTGGGAACATACTAAAAGTGCTAAAATTGATGATGGAAAATTTGAAGTAACTAAAAATGAAGCTGATAAGTATGTTTTTAAATCTCCTTCTTTGAGGAATATTGAAAAAACATATCCTTATTTCCATGATGGTAGTATTACAAAACTTGATGAGGCAGTAAAAATCATGGCTAAGGCTCAATTAAATATTGATTTAACAGAATCAGAAATTAAAGCAGTTGTAGCCTATTTAAATAGCTTAACAGGCGAAGTAGCTCAGGAATACAAAATGTAAGTCCTAAATTTATAACCACGAATATGTGAATAATTCATTCGTGTATTCGTGGCTTTTTTTTGTATTTTTGTTAAATGGAAAATCAAGAACAACACGAAGTTTACGAAAAAGCAAGAAAACGCACACTTCAAAGAAAACGTTTATACTGGCATTTTGTGTTATTTTTAGTAGGATCTGTATTTTTAATTGTCCTAAATGGAGTCTTAAAAGTTGGAGAAGAACAACTTGGAGATTGGTTTGTATGGGCAATACTGATTTGGTTATTTTTTTGGGTACTTCATTTTGCCAATGTATTTATATTTAAGCGTTTTTTTGATAAGGATTGGGAACGTAATGAAACAGAAAAATTGGTTGATAAACACAACAAAAAAGTTGAAAAACTAGAAAAGAAACTAATTAATGACGGTGTGATTTCACCTAATCCTGAAAAAAAAAGTTTAGACAGTTGATTACAATAATTGCGGCGATATCCGAAAATAATGCTTTGGGAAAAGACAACAATCTCTTGTGGCATTTACCCGATGATTTTAAGCGTTTTAAAAAAGTAACCCTAGGACATCATGTCATTATGGGTCGTAAAACTTTTGAATCTATCGGAAAGAAGGCATTACCCAAACGCACCAATATTATTATTACACATCAACAGAGTTATGATGCGAGTTGTATCGTTTTAGCAGATTCTTTAAAAAGGGCTTTACGCATAGCTAAGACAGACCCCAATCCTTATATCTTAGGAGGTGGAACTATTTACAGAGAAGCCATTAAAATTGCTGACAGATTAGATTTAACAATAGTACACAACGAATTTGAAGCAGATACTTTTTTTCCTGAAATTGACCCTGATATTTGGAAAGAAGTAAGTCGTGAATTTCATTCAAAAGATGAAAAACACAAATACGATTTTAGCTTTGTGATGTATGAACGAAAAGGGGTGAAATAATTATTGCTTTTCAATTTTTTTGGAGATAATCCCTTTATTTATCTAACAAATCAAATTGCTCAAAGTGAGGTTTTATACCAGTTATTGAAGTGATTTGTTCAAGAACTTCAATTTTTGAATTGGATAAATCATCAATTATAAATACTTCAAAACCTTCATTTTGTAATTCAATTACGGTGTGTGATCCTATAAATCCTAAGCCTCCGGTTACTAATATTTTTTGAGATTTGAGATTTGGGATTTGAGATTTAATGACATCAGAATGATTATTTATTGGTGAAAGCTATAATCTTGTTTGTAATGTAATTTAATTGTTCTGTATCGAGTTCTGTATGAATAGGTAAAGATTATACGGTTTTACATAAATCGATTGTTACACCTAATCTCTCTTTGTTGAATTTAAAATGTTTATACTCTTTTTGTTGGTGTTATGGAACAGGATAATAAATAGCATTT
>JAUVOS010000106.1 GCA_030599055.1 Lutibacter sp. | reverse complement strand
TAAAGTTAAATGTTGTTTGTCCTTGTATTAATTAGTTTTAAAATTTACTTTTAACTTTATAAACTTTATAAACTTTATTAACTTTCTACTTTTGACTACTAAATCCCCGTAAAATTAAAAGGAGTTATTTTTCTTAATTCGTTTTTTATTTGGTCATCAACGGCTAAATTAGCTATAAAACCATGAATAGATTCTTGTGTTATTTTTTTATTTTTACGAGTTAATTCCTTTAAAGCTTCATACGGATTTGGATAGTTTTCTCTACGTAAAATAGTTTGAATGGCTTCTGCCACAACTGCCCAATTATCATCTAAATCCTGTTCTATAACTTCCTCGTTAACAATAAGTTTATTTAATCCTTTTAAAGTAGAAGTAAAGGCGATTAAAGTATGTGCAAATGGCATTCCAACGTTTCTTAAGACTGTACTATCCGTTAAATCTCTTTGTAAACGTGAGATGGGAAGTTTGGCTGATAAATGTTCTAATAGTGCATTGGCAACTCCTAAGTTTCCTTCGGCATTTTCAAAATCTATTGGATTTACTTTATGTGGCATGGCAGAAGAACCTACTTCTCCCTTTTTAATTTTTTGTTTGAAATAACCCATAGAAATATAGGTCCAAATATCACGGTTAAAATCAATCAAAATAGTATTGATACGTTTCATCGCATCAAAAATACCTGCTAAATGGTCGTAATGCTCTATTTGTGTTGTGGGGAACGAATGATGTAAACCGAGCACTTTTTCTACAAAATTGGTTCCAAATTCTTTCCAATCTATCTCAGGATAAGCCACATGATGTGCATTAAAATTACCTGTTGCCCCGCCGAACTTGGCAGCATAGGGTATGCTTTGTAAAGTGGCAAGTTGTTGTTCTATTCGTTCGACAAATACATAGATTTCCTTACCAAGACGTGTTGGCGATGCAGGTTGTCCGTGTGTATGTGCTAACAACGGAATTTCTTTCCATTCATTACTTAATTCGCGAAGTTTTGTAATTAAAGTAGCCAAATCAGGATAAAAAACATGATCAAAAGCATCATTAATTGAAAGAGGTACAGCAGTATTGTTAATATCCTGAGAGGTCAGTCCGAAATGAATAAATTCTTTTTGTTCGTTCATACCCATTTCATCCATTTTTTCTTTGATAAAATACTCAACAGCTTTTATATCGTGATTGGTTATTTTCTCTATTTCTTTTATCCTCAGCGCATCATTTGTCGAGAAGTTTTTATACAATTTGCGTAAAGCAGAAAAAGAAGTTTTATTAACGGCTGTCAATTGTGGTAGCGGTAATTCACATAAAGCAATGAAGTACTCAATTTCAACTTTTACACGATATTGAAATAATGCCTTTTCTGAAAAGAAATCAGAAAGTTGCTTTGTTTTCAAATAATAACGTCCGTCAATAGGAGATACAGCAGTTAATTGGTTTAGTGACATAGTTTGTTTTTATAATTTACAAAGATGATGAAAAATAAAGAATAACAAAAAATCCCTAGAAACTTTGTCAGGGCAAATTCACATTTTTTAAACATCTATTGATTAGATGTTCTTTGTTTGGCAATTTTTTTTTCGCGGGATTTTGTATGGCATTCCGTAGAGACGCGATTAATCGAGTCTCTACGACAGAAACGAAAAAAAATCTCGTGAAAATTGACCGCCAATATTTATTTTATTAATTTTGGTGTAAAATTTTGCAATATGTCTAAAAAATACCAAAACAAATACCGCATTGCCTCCGCCCGAATGAAAAATTATGATTATTCGCAAAACGGGGCGTATTTTATCACGATTGTAACGAAAAATCGCGACCATTTTTTTGGGGAAATTGTGGATGATGTGGCGGACGTAGAGACGCCCAATTTGGGCGTCTCTACAAAAAAAATGCAATTATCCAAAATTGGTGAAATCGTTCAAAAATATTGGAATGAAATTCCGCAACATTTTCCGTTTATAAAATTGGATGAAATGGTGGTTATGCCCAATCATATTCACGGTATTTTGTGGATTGATAATGATGATGTGGTTGGTGGTAGAGACGCGATTAATCGCGTCTCTACGAATACAACGAATACAATGAATACAACCGGAAAATCAAAACCAGGCGGAATAACAGGAAAAAACAACCCGATGTTTTATGCTAATATTTCGCGGGTTTTACGATGGTACAAGGGGCGATGTACATTTGAAATCAACAAAATAAATAAAAAATCATATTTTGCATGGCAACCACGATTTCACGATCGTATTATTCGTGATGAAAATGAATTAGGACGTATTCGTCAATATGTTGTTTCTAATCCAGAAATATGGAAACACGATCGCAATAATCAGGGATTGCGATCATAAGTCATTCATCAAACCTAGAATTTGTCTGCCATGTGCTTTGTAAGCAGATGATTCTTTACTAGAATTTTGTAGTACAATATTTTTTAATTCGTGATGAATCCAATCATAATTTTCAAAATTTAAACAGCCAAAATAATATAAAGTATCCATTGTATATGCTTTTGCAGCTACTTTAGTTTCCGTAATCATCCAATCGAAACCCGTTTCTACAATTCTTTCAATATGAATAGGTTTTACATGAGTCACGAATGCTGTTTTGTGTTTTTTGACATAAGCTTCAGCAATCCACTTGCAAATTTTTGCTGTAGGACGAATGGCACTTTCATGTTTTAGTTTGTGAATGTTTTGGGTAAAATAATCTATATGCGGAATAATGCTGTCTAAATCTTTTTCCAAAATCATTTCTATAGTCCACATTGCTTTGTGATGCAGTTTGTAGTCAGTTTCGAAACAAATCTTTAGTAAATCAAAAAATAGTTCAGGTTGTTGAAAAAAAACAGAAGCAACACGTAACCTGTTTACACGTAAAGCAGAACCCATGGATTCCAAAAGTGTTTTTACAGCTATCTCAGACATTCTTATCTTTGTTTTTGTCTTTTTTACGAGGTGCTAATTTATAAATCAACCAGCCGAATCCTATAAAAAAGTGCAAAACAATAAGAATTAATCCAATTTTTACCCAAAAATTCATAGTATAATGTTTTTATTGGTATCTATTCAGACAAAATTTTCTCACGCAAAGGCGCAAAGACGCTAAGTTTATGAATGCAAAGCATCTATCTTTACATTCATTATTTTTATATTTTCACGAAAAAAAGGAAAAAGACAAATTTATTACCTGTTTCTTTGCTCCTTTGCGCCTTTGCGTGAAATAAAAGAACTGGTGAATAGTTACTTTTATTGAAACAAAGATATGCATTTAGAACTTGTGATTGTATGAGCCTTGTTTTAAGCGAATAAATAAACAAGTGTTTCTTAAAATAAAAGAATAATATAAACGTTACTCGTTAAAATAAGCTATTTTTGCTTACTTATTAATTAAAAAATTATAACAAAATTATGAAACTAACTAACAAATTATCAATCGTAGCAGTACTTTTATTAAGTAGTGTTTTCTTTATCTCATGTTGTGAGAAAAAAGAAAAAAAGGAAGTAACAGAAATAGCTGAAGTAGCTGAAAAGGTAGATCATTTTGCAGCAGTAGATGCTGATAAAGATGGAAAAATAACTAAAGACGAATTTGTTGCTCATGGGAATGCAGAATTTAAGACAAAAGACAAAAATGCTGATGGAAAATTACAGAAGGATGAATGTCCAATGTTTGATGATTTTAATACTGATGAAGATGATTTTCTTACAGAAGAAGAATTCTTAAAAGGGCATGATGGTATGTTTAGTAAATTAGATGCCGATTCAAATGGTTCTATTTCTAAAGACGAAATGACTGCTTTTAAGAAAACTATGATGAAAGATGGTAAATGTGGAGAAGGAAAATGTGGAAAAGCCGATAAAGAAAAGAAAGAGATGAAATGTGCTCCTGGAAAATGTGGTGATGGAAAATAATCTTTTTTAGCATATATAGAAAAACCGTTTACATTTTGTAAACGGTTTTTTTTTATTCATAATTTGTAACTGTTCAGCCACTTTCTGTTTATTTATGCAAAGCTCACAAAGAAATGAACGCTTCGCATTCATAAAACTTTGCGTTCTTGGCGTATTAAAAATCAACCTAATTTCTTTGCGAAGTTCGCGTGAGATATATTTTTAAAATTTTTATGGGTGAATAGTTCCCATAGTTTCTTAAAATTAGCGAGTAGTAAAAAAACAATAAATCTATCAAAATAACTACTGGTTTTTCCTACTTTTGTTGAACTTAAAAATTTATACAATGAACCAACAACTTATAGAATGTGTACCTAACATTAGTGAAGGACGCGATAGTGAAAAAATAAATAAAATAACCGCTGTTGTAGAAACCGTTGAAGGTGTTAAACTCCTTGATGTTGATCCGGGAAATGCTACTAATCGCACTGTAATAACCTTTGTAGGACCTCCACAAGCTGTTATCGACGCAGCGTTTTTACTTATAAAAAAAGCGCAAGAATTAATTGATATGAGTAAACATTCTGGTGAGCATCCACGTTTTGGTGCGACAGATGTTTGTCCGTTGGTTCCTATTGCAGGAATTACGATGGAAGAAACAGCTAGTTATGCCCATAAATTGGGAAAAAGAGTAGGCGAGGAGTTAGGTATTCCGGGTTATTTTTATGAAAATGCAGCGAAAGAAAATAAAAGAAAGAATTTAGCAAGTTGTCGTTCCGGAGAATATGAAGCTTTACCAAAGAAATTATCTAACTCAGATTGGAAACCCGATTTTGGTCCTGCTGCCTTTAACGAAAGTGTCGCAAGAAGTGGTGCTACTGCAATATCTGCACGTGATTTTTTAGTTGCCTATAATGTTAATCTTAATTCGACTTCTACACGTAGAGCCAATGCTATTGCTTTTGATATACGTGAAGCAGGACGTGTAAAAATCCTTAATGGAAAGAAAGTAATAGGAAAAGATGGAAAACCCGAGCGTATTTCAGGAAAATTAAAAGCAGTAAAAGGAATGGGTTGGTTTATTGAAGAATATGGTATTGCTCAAATTTCCTATAACCTAACAAATATCAATATAACCTCAATGCACGAAGCTTTTGACGAAACGGTTAAAAGTGCCACTCGTAGAGGTTTGCGCGTAACCGGTTCAGAATTGATCGGTTTAATTCCTTTACAAGCCATGCTAGACGCAGGTGATTTTTTCCTTAAAAGACAAGAACGTTCCTTGGGAATTTCTGATATGGAAAAAATTAAAATCGCTGTAAAATCCCTTGGTTTAGACGATTTAAAACCTTTTAATCCTAGAGAGCGAATTATCGAGTATTTATTAGAAAAGGATACAAAGAAATTAATAGATTTTACGGTTAAAGGTTTTGCTGAGGAAACAGCTTCTGAATCAATGGCGCCAGGTGGCGGTTCAATAGCTGCTTATGTAGGTGTTTTAGGCGTTTCTTTAGGAACTATGGTAGCCAATTTATCTGCTCACAAAGCAGGATGGGATGCAAAATGGGAATACTATTCTGATTGGGCAGTTAAAGGTCAAGCCTATAAAAACAAATTATTATTTTTAGTCGATGAAGACACCAATGCTTTTAATAAAATTATCGATGCCTTTAGAATGCCAAAAGCTTCTGATGCAGAGAAAAAACGAAAAGCAGAAGCTTTAGAAAAAGCGACACAATATGCTACGGAAATTCCATTCCAAGTAATGGAAACAGCCTATAAATCTATGGAAGTCATGGAGGAAATGGCAGCAAAAGGCTTGCAAAACTCGCTTTCTGATGCAGGAGTAGGTATGTTGTGCGCAAAAACAGCGGTTGTTGGCGCTTATTTTAATGTGAGAATTAATGCAAAAGATTTAAAGGACAGAAAATTTGCCAATGATATTTTAAGTAAAGCAGAGGCTGTTTATACAAACACCTTGAAAAAAGAAGCGAAATCGACTTCTACGATAATGAAAAAACTGGAAAGCTAAACGAAACAAACTTTGTCAAAGTCTAGAATTTTGACAAAGTTTTTACTTTTTGGCTTTTGCCCTGCAAATGAAACTAATAATTTTCGATATAGACGGTACACTAACCGATACAAAAAAAGTAGATGATATTTGTTTTATCGATGCTTTTGATAAGACTTTTGATATTGATATCACCGATATGAATTGGGATGAATTTACCACTGTCACTGACTGGGGAATTACAAGAGATGTCGTATTTAAAGAACTTAAAAAGAAGCTTACTACAAACGACCACAATTATATGAAGCTAAATTTCTCTGATAAATTGCTTCAAGAAAAAGTAAATAGACCCAGTCTTTTTAAGGAAGTATCGGGCGCCTTAGATCTTTATAAACTCGTAAAAGAGAACCCGAAGTTTGAAGTGGGAATCGCAACTGGTTGTTGGAAACGATCAGGTGTTATTAAACTTAATGCAATTGGTATTGACCCAAGCGAAGTCGCTTATTCAAATAGTGATTTTTTTATAACTAGAGAAGAAATTGTATTGCATACTATTGCACAAGCAGAAGAAATGAATAAGGGTAAATTTTCTGAAATAGTTTACTTTGGAGATGGTATATGGGATTATAAAACCTGTAAGAATTTGGGAATCCGTTTTATTGGAATTGATATTTTAAACGATGGAATATTAAAAGATTTAGGGACTGAAGTTGTGTTTGAGAACTTTTTGGATAAGCACCGAATAGTAGAGGTGCTCAACTCCTAGTTTCCGTTAGTTTTCTAATGTAACTACTAAGTCATATTTATCTCTCGAAAAGGTACAAAGACGCTAAGAAATACGCAATGTCTTTCCTTTTATTAGACACGAGTAAGAAACCCTGTTTAGCATCGCAACAGTTAAAAAATCAATGCCAATGTAAACTAGAAAAAATCCCCACTAATCGTAACACTATCAAATAATTTACGTCATTTTGATTTAAAACAATATTTTTTCCATGAAAGCTCTAACCATTCTATTAATAAGCATTATTTTTGCCACTTCTTGTAACCAAAAACCCATGCAAAAACCAAATATTCTAACTCCAAAAGTTGCCAAAAAAACAAAAGAGTTTACCAATCACGGTGATAAACGAACCGATGATTATTATTGGTTGAATGAAAGAGAAAACCCCGAAGTTATTGCCTATCTCGAAGCAGAAAATGCCTATTACGATACATTGACAGCACATACAAAAGATTTTCAAAAAGAGCTTTTTAAAGAGATGAAAGCCCGTATAAAGAAAGATGATGAAAGTGTTCCTTACAAAAAGAATGGGTATTATTACATTACACGCTATATTAAAGGAGGACAATATCCTATTTATGCGCGGAAAAAAAGAAGTTTAGACTCGGATGAGATTATTCTTTTCGATGGAAATAAAATGGCAAAGGGATATGATTATTTTCGATTAGCCGGATTAAATATAAGTCCCAATAACAAATTGGTAGCCTTTGGGGTTGATACGGTTAGTCGTCGTCAGTATAATATTCAAATAAAGAACTTAGAAACCGGTAAAATTTATCCGGAAATAATAAAAAATACAACGGGAGGAAGTGTTTGGGCAAATGATAATAAAACACTTTTCTATACTCAAAAAAATCCGACTACGTTACGAAGCGAACGTATTTTCAAACACACTTTAGGAACTGATCCTTCAGAAGATGTAGAAGTCTATTTTGAAAAAGATGACACCTTTGGTACTTTTGTAACGAAATCTAAATCTGATCAATATATTTTAATTGGATCATACAGCACGCTATCAACTGAGTATCAATACGTAAATGCTGATAATCCGAATGATATATTTAAGGTATTTCAACCCAGAGAAAAAGATTTAGAATATAGTTTAGCACATTATAAAGAGCATTTTTATATTCTTACAAACAAAGATAAAGCAAAGAACTTTAAGCTGATGAAAACGTCTGTAAATGCTACATCAAAAGAAAATTGGCAAGAGGTAATCCCACATAGAAAAGATGTTTTGTTAGAGGATATGTCTTTATTTAAAGATTATATGGTATTAGAGGAAAGAAGTGAGGGTTTAAATAGAATTAGAATAAAACGATGGGATGCTACAGCAGACTATTATCTACCATTTAATGAGGAAACTTACTCGGCTTATGTTTTTTCCAATCCGGAGTTTGATACAGAGACAATTCGTTATGGATACAATTCCTTAACTACACCTGCTTCTGTCATTGATTTTGATATGAAGAATAAAACATTCGAAATAAAAAAAGAGCAAGAAGTTTTAGGTGGAAAATTTGATAAAAAGAATTACACAAGCCAACGTCTTTGGGCAACAGCACGAGATGGCAAGAAAGTAGCCATTTCTATAGTTCATCATAAAAATACCAAATTATCAACAAAAACACCTATTTTATTATATGCCTACGGTTCGTATGGCTATACGATTGACCCAAATTTTAGCACTTCGCGTTTGAGTTTGTTGGATCGTGGT
>JAUVOS010000099.1 GCA_030599055.1 Lutibacter sp. | reverse complement strand
ATGGGATTTAACAAGGGCTTTTACAAATTTAGCAAGTACATTATTGCATTATGATGACCTACAAGGAAAGTATTACCATGACGAATTCTCAGATTTGTCTTTTCAAAAAAATAAAATAATAGATTTTGGAACAATCATCGAAGAATATCCTCTTTACGATGCGGGTTCTATTTACACTACTTTCAATGCTTTAAAGGAAGTAAACAGACCGGAAGGTGATGATAATTGGGAATTCTATGATAATTCAAAATCAATTGCTTGGAAAACAGGGACAAGTTTCGGATTTCGGGATGCCTGGGCTATTGGCACCAATGCCAAATATGTTGTTGGTGTTTGGGTAGGTAATGCTGATGGAGAAGGAAGACCAGGCTTAACAGGTATCAGTAGCGCTGCTCCTATTTTATTTGATATTTTTGATATTTTACCACAATCAAAATGGTTTTCTCCACCTTATGACGAACTAGAGAAAATTAGCACCTGCAAGCAGAGTGGCTATCGAATTTCGGATATTTGCACTGAAGTTGATACTATTTGGGTGCCTCGAGCTGGGCTTAAAACAAAGGCTTGTCCAAATCATCAATGGATACATTTAGATAAAACGGAATCCTACCAAGTAAATACTTCATGTGAATCTTTAGCCAATATGAAGCATAAAAGTTGGTTTATATTACCTCCGAATCAAGCTTATTTTTTTCAATTACACAATCCTTTTTACAAGCCATTACCACCGTTTCGGACAAACTGTATGTCACTTTCAAAAACCCCAATGGCATTTGTAAACACTTTTGATGGAGACAATATTTTTTTACCCAAGAATTTTGATGAAGAGAAAAATACACTTATTTTAAAACTAAAACATATACAACCAAATGCGAAAGTATTTTGGCATTTAAACACAAACTTTATTACTACCACTCAGACAATTCACGAGATAGCAATATCTCCAAAAAAGGGAGAACATACGCTTATAGTGATAGATGAATTTGGCAATGAATTAAAAAAAACATTTAAAATCCTCTAAAAATTTTGTTTATTAATAATATGTTTATAGCTTTGTATGCCTTTAATTTTAACCCCTAACCCCAATATCATGGAAAAACATTCTAACCAAACGCCTATTGACAAGGAAATCACTATAAATCCTTCTGCATCGTATAGCTTTAAAATTAGTCCGAAAAATATAATTGATTATGCAAATCATTCATTTTGTGAAGTTAGTGGTTATGAAGAATACGAATTGATAGGAGAATCTTTGGAAAAAATTATCCATCCTGATATGCCTTTGTTATTTACAGAGAAGCTATCAAAACGTCTAAAGAAAAAAGAACCCATGCGTTTAATCACGAAACTCTTAGCAAAAGACGGACGTTTTTTTTGGTTACTAATTGATTTTGAAACAAAAGTGGATGAAGATAAGAATATAGTAGCGCATTATTCACATAGCAAAGCGGCACCACAATATGCTATTCATAAAATGGATGCACTACATAAAATTCTTTTAAAGATTGAAGAAAAAACAGACGGAACTGAAGCCTCCAAACGTTATTTAATTGGCTTTTTAGAAGAAAGAAATATGGACTATAATCAATATATTGAAGAGTTGAGTATCAAACATCCTGAATACGAAAAACCTTTTCAACAACAGAACTTTTCACACAATCCTATTGATCAACGCGAAAATCACAATACTGCTTTTAACTCAATTAATTACAATTCAAATTTTGATGTCCCATCTAGTGATAAAACTCAAAAACCAAAAATTAAAAAGAAAAAAAGTTTTTTAAAAAAGGTTTTTGGAAAATAAGATTAGGCTAGGCTTTCCTATTATATAATGGCATTATCAACAATGATATTCCCCCGAAAAGGAGTAGCATAAAGGTTTGTGCAGTCCACATTAGCCAACCAAAAGCAAGAGCAGGATTTGATGCAATTCCGTATAAAATAAGAACTTGTTGTACCCCAAGTGGGTACGTTCCCAAACCTCCATTTGTAGTAGCAATACTCAGTGCACCTACAACAAAACCGGTAACAACAACGCCCAAACTAATATTTGAAGTTTCTGGCAAGGCGAGAGATACCGTATAAAACATCAATAAATACATGCCCCAGATAAAAAAAGTATGAAATAAAAATGCCCATTTCTTTTGCATAGAAAAAACACTTTTTACTCCTTCGAGCAGCCCTTTTATAAAATTCCGAATCTTCTTAAAAAAAATAGAATTCGATTTAAGAATCAAAAAATACGCTAAACCCGCTATAAAAACAAATAAAGTGCCCAATAAAACAAGATAAATGGGGTCTTTTGGAATCTTTTTTAAAATTAATTCCATCAGTAAATCAAACTGATAAAAGAATGCAACTCCAATAATCAGTAAAAGCATGATTACATCAACAATTCTCTCAGCAATAATAGTTCCAAAGGCTTTTTCAAAAGGAATGGATTCATATTTGCTAATGGCTGTTGCACGAGCTACTTCACCGGCTCGTGGTATAGCAAGATTGATGAAATAAGCTATAAAAATCGCAAATACACTATTCATAAAACGGGGCTTATAACCAAGAGGGACTAACAAAAACTCCCATCTATAAGCCCTAGATAAATGACTTAATAGACCTAAAAATAAGGAAAAGAATATCCAAAAATAATTTGCATTTTCTAAAGCGTTTTTTATTTCAAACTTATCGGATTCTGAAAGAGTAGATAGTGACCACCAAATTAAAAAAACTCCCAAGGCTATTGGGAGTATAATAAATGCTATTTTTTTTATTCTTTTTCTCAAATATTATTTCAACTTGTTGGTTTCAGTATTGGGGAAAACTAATATTGGCTTGTACTTTTTAGCGTTTTCAATATCCATTATAGCGTAGGTAATAAGAATAAGAACATCTCCTTTTTCCACCTTTCTGGCAGCTGCACCATTTAAATTTATTGTTCCCGAATTTCTCGGACCGGGAATCGCATAGGTTTCTAAGCGTTCTCCATTATTTACATTTACGATCTGTACTCTTTCTCCTTCGATTATATTGGCTGCTTCCATTAATTCTTCATCAATAGTGATGCTTCCTATATAATCTAAATCGGCACCTGTAACGGTTACACGATGTATTTTTGATTTAAAAACTTGTATCTGCATTGGGCAAAATTACTTTATTTGATTAATTTTTACTAATTTAATTCAAATTAATACAAAGCTGTATTGTCAATTAAACGAATATCACCGGCAAAAACTGCAATAAAACCTCTGTATTTTTGATTTGATTTGATTTCTTTCGTATACTTTTTTGAACTTGTTGGAATAGGTAGTAGCGTAGCTTCATTTGCAATAGAAAAATATTCTAATTCTAATATGGGATGCTTTTTAAAAGCCGCTTCAACCCATTCAATAGTCTTTACAGCATTATTTATGCCAAATATTGTTTTGGCCTTTTGTAAGGTTTGATAAATAAAAGGAGCTTCCTTTCTGTATACATCAGTAAGTCTTGCATTCCTAGAACTCATAGCCAAACCATCCTTTTCTCTGTAAATGGGAACCGGTATTATTTTGACATTTAAACCTTCCTTTTCTACTAGTTTTTTTATGATTTGTAATTGTTGGAAATCTTTCTCTCCAAAAAAAGCAAAATCAGGTTGAACAATATTAAAAAGTCTTTTTACAATTGTTCCTACTCCATTAAAATGTCCTTTACGATGAGCGCCTTCCATAACTTTGTCAAGCCCATCAAAATCAAATTCTTGAGCTTTGATGCTATCGCTATACATTTCTTTTGCAGATGGGATAAATACAAAATCACAGGCTTCTTTTTGTAAAAGCGTTATGTCTTTTTGAAATGTTGAAGGATAATTAATTAAATCTTCTTCTTTATCAAATTGAGTGGGGTTCACAAAAATACTTACAATAACTTTATCTGCTGTTTTTTTAGCATTTTTAACTAAAGACAAATGACCTTCATGTAGGGCGCCCATAGTAGGTACAAAGCCAATTGTTTGAGTAAGCGCTATATTTTTTAGAGCTTCTTGTAAAGTCTTTATCGTGGTAAAAAGCTGCATAATTTTTTGTTAAAAGCCTACAAACTTACCAATTAAACACGAATAAGACACTAAAAATTTGTACTTTTGCAGTCTTGTAGTGATAGATCACAACATTTAAAGTTTAGTGGATTATGAAGGATAAAAAAGTACTAGTAATTTCATCAGAGGTAATGCCCTATATGCCCGAATCAGACATTTCATTTAGATCTTTTGAAACGGCAAAAACAGCACACAGAAAAGGGATACAAACTAGAATTTTCATGCCTCGTTTTGGAGTTGTGAATGAACGCAGACATCAATTGCACGAAGTCATTAGACTCTCCGGAGTCAATTTAATTATCGACGATATTGATGTGCCTTTAGTCATTAAAGTGGCTTCTATTCCCAATGAAAGAATGCAAGTCTATTTTATCGATAATGAAGATTATTTTAAACGAAAAGCTGTTTTTACAGACTCAAAAGGGAAGTTATTTAAAGACAATGACGAACGTGCCATATTTTTTACAAAAGGAGTTATAAATACCGTAAAAAAACTAAACTGGGCACCTGACGTAATTTGCCTTCATGGTTGGATGACGTCATTAATTCCACTTTACCTAAAAGAATATTTTAAAAATGATGCCCTATTTAAAGACAGCAAAATAGTTACTTCACTTTATAATGATAGTTTTAAAGGGAATTTAAGTCCTACTTTGACCAAAAAAATAATCTTTGACGGTATCAAAAAAGATAAATTAAACCTTATTGAAAAATCAAGTTTTTTAAATTTACAAAAAATAGCTATTCAAAATTCTGATGTGATAATTTTTGGTAGTGATGAAGTATCTGATGAGATTCAAAAATTTGCAAAAGAGCAAAAAAAACCAACCCTAAAATTCCAACCTAAAGAAGAGTTTGAAAAACCTTATAAGGACTTCCTTCTTAACGAAATCATTTAATTTTTTTAATTGAACTTATTTATGATAAAAAAGTTTGTAGTTGTAACAAAGTATCTAAGTCTAACTGCATTGATACTTATAGGTGTCCTTTCTTGTGAAAAGGACTTTAAAAATGTAGGTGTCAATATTGTTGATAATAACATTTTCTCAACTGATAAATATACATCCGAAGTAGTTGCTTACAGTGATAGTATTGAAAGAAATCAAACGAATGGTCTCACAAAATATTTAATAGGCGTACAAAGAGATGCTGTATTCGGTAAATTAGAAGCTTCCTTAGTTACGCAATTATCACTCACAGAAAATAACCCTGATTTTGGAACGAATGCAGTTATTGACTCTGTTATTGTTGATATTCCCTATTTTGCTACTCTTGATGGAACTCAGACCGATGTCGATGATAATAATGTCCCAAAATTTGTTCTTGATTCGGTTTGGACAACCGGAAATGGCACTTTCCAATTAAATATTTTTGAATTAGGAACTTATCTTAATCGTCTCAATCCTGATAACCCAACAGAAACACAAAAATATTTCAGTGATGATAGCTTTATTAAAACAAATCCTTTATCGCCTTTGTATAGTAGTCTTATTGCTCCAAATGAAAACGATACTATGTTGGTAGTCAAACGCTTTAAATATCCTAACTATCCCGATTTATTTGGCAAGGTATTGTATCAAACTGACACTATAAAAAAAACAACTTTAGCGCCCTCCTTAAAAATACCTTTTGACAAAGATGTAATTAAAGTTATTTTTCAGGATAACGCCTCGGGAAATGATTTTGCGAGTAATTCAAATTTTCAACATTATTTCAGAGGATTGTATTTTGAAGCTCTTGAAGACAATCAAAACAATGCCACTCTAATGAACCTTGCAATGAGCGATGCTAGCCTGACAATTTATTATTCTAACGATGTTGAGAAAGATGAAGGCGAAGATGAGGATTTAGATGGAAATGGAGTTACCGGCGAAGAAAATGTTACAGTCCGAACACCAGAATCTTTTGTGTTTCCTTTTACGGGTGTTAAATCAAATTTATATCAAAGAGATGATTCAGCTAGTGATTTCGAAAACAATATTGTCGCTATCGATCCTATTAATGGTGAAGAACAACTATTTGTACATGGAGCAGAAGGATCAATTGCAATCATTAAACTCTTTGGTGAAGATGCAAATGGCAATGAAATCCCTGATGAATTAGAAACAATCAAAACTGAAAATTGGTTAATTAACGATGCTAAAATAACTGTATATATCGATCAGAATAATACAACAAATTGGACCCCTAGTCGTTTATATTTATATGCTATCGGAAATGAAGATGATGAGGATGACACACAATTGACAGATGCTATGCCACAATCTATAAGTGATATTGGAGGATGGTTAGGAGAAGATAGCGAAGGAACTCCTGAAAAATTTGTATTTCATATTACCGATTTTATGTCAGAATTAATCAAACCTGATTCTGAAGTAGTTTTACACGATTTGGGAATAAAAGTTTTTGATACACATGATATTCCCAATCAACAAATTGCTACAGATACAATTTTAAAAAATTACAACACAAATCCTAAGGGTCTTGTATTAAAAGGAAATTTACCAAATACCGAAAATAACAGAATTAAATTTGAAATATATTACTCTGAAAAAAATTAAAAAAAATGTGTGGAATTACCGGTTATATTGGATATCGCGAAGCTTACCCAATAATAATTCAAGGTTTACAAAGACTTGAATACAGAGGCTATGACAGTGCAGGAATTGTCTTATACAATGGAAAAGACATCAACCTATCAAAAACCAAAGGAAAAGTAAGTGACCTACAGGCAAAAGTAAAAGAAGATATCTCAATAGAAGGGGAAATTGGTTTTGGACATACACGTTGGGCAACTCACGGCGTTCCAAATCACATTAACTCACATCCACATCTGTCGCAATCAAAAAATCTGGTTATTGTCCACAATGGTATCATTGAAAATTACGACACCCTAAAAAAAGAATTGGTTGCAAGAGGCTATCATTTCCATAGTGATACAGATACCGAAGTTTTAATCAACTTAATAGAAGAGATTAAAATACAAGAAAATTGCAAATTAGGAAAAGCCGTTCAGCTTGCTCTTAACCAAGTAATAGGAGCTTATGCTATTTTAGTTTTTGACAAAACCAAACCCGATGAACTGATTGTCGCTAAGCTAGGTAGCCCTATTGCCATTGGAATTGGAAAAAATAACAGTGAATTTTTTATTGCATCTGATGCAACTCCTTTTATTGAATATACAAAAGATGCCATTTATTTAGAAGATGGCGAAATGGCTATTGTTAAATTAGAAAGAGAATTAAAAATATACAATATAAATGATGACACACTAGTTCAAGATCTTAGAATTGAACAATTACAACTCAGTCTAGAGCAAATAGAAAAAGGGGGTTACGAGCATTTTATGTTAAAAGAAATCCACGAACAACCCGATGCTATAACTGACACGTATAGAGGAAGATTACTCGCCAACAAAGGAATTATTAAAATGGGTAGTGTCGATGATAATATTGAACGATTTCTCAATGCAAACCGTATTATTATTGTAGCTTGTGGCACATCATGGCATGCCGGTTTAGTTGCAGAATATATGTTTGAGGATATTGCGAGAATTCCTGTGGAAGTAGAATATGGATCTGAATTTAGATATAGAAATCCGATTATTACAGAAAATGATATTGTTATTGCTATTTCACAATCAGGAGAAACAGCAGATACTTTAGCCGCTATTAAATTAGCAAAATCTCAAGGAGCTTTTGTTTATGGTGTCTGTAATGTGGTTGGTTCGTCTATCGCTCGTGAAGTTCATGCCGGAGCTTATACACACGCCGGACCGGAGATTGGAGTGGCATCTACAAAAGCATTTACAACACAAATAACTGTTTTAGCACTACTAGCCCTAGAATTAGGAAAAAAGAAAGGACATATATCGGCGCCAAATTTTCAGGCTTATTTGCAAGAACTCATCCAAATTCCTAATAAAATTAAGCAGCTGCTAGCAAAAGACCCACAAATTAAAAAAATTGCAGCCATCTATAAAGAGGTTCCTAATTTCTTATATTTAGGAAGAGGTTATAATTTTCCTGTTGCTTTAGAAGGGGCTTTAAAGTTAAAAGAAATTTCATATATCCATGCCGAAGGGTATCCTGCCGCTGAAATGAAACACGGTCCCATTGCACTTATTGATGAAAATATGCCTGTGGTTGTTATCGCTACGCGTCGAGGTCATTACGAAAAAGTGGTCAGTAATATTCAAGAAATAAAAACAAGACATGGTAAAATAATTGCCATTGTTACCGAAGGAGATACTATTGTAAAAGGAATAGCAGATCATACTTTTGAAGTTCCCGAAACATTAGAAGCTTTTACACCACTGTTAACCACGATTCCATTACAACTTTTATCCTATCATATTGCTGTAATGCGAGATTGTAATGTAGATCAACCCCGAAATTTAGCAAAAGCTGTTACAGTAGAATAATCAGCAAAAAACAAATTCTTTTTGGTAACAAATTCATAGTTAATGATACTTATTATCAAATAGAGTTCTACATATATTTCTAAATTTAACCACTAAACACAATGAAAAAACTATTAATGACATGTATTAGTGTCTTTTTAATCTCACAAATCAGTATGGCACAACGAGTAGCTTTTGAAGAATACGACCTAGAGAATGGTCTGCATGTAGTATTACACCAAGATAATACTGCTCCTGTGGTCACTACTGCAGTTATGTACCACGTAGGAGCAAAAGACGAAAATCCTGAACGT
>JAUVOS010000006.1 GCA_030599055.1 Lutibacter sp. | reverse complement strand
TTTTTTGTTGCTTCTAATTTATAGTCTTTTTCACATTTGTTTAGTTTGATGAGAAACTTTCCATCACTTCCCGTTGAAAATCGATTCAACCACTCTCCTTCTTCATCGAAAATATTTACAACGGCTTCTTTAATAATGAATTCTGTATTTTTATCTCTTACGATTCCTTCAATAGTTTGAGAACAACTCTTGATGGCTGTTTCTTGTGTAAATGAATAAATATCGTCTCCCCCTTTTCCTTGGGGCCGGTTTGAAGTAAAATATCCTCTTCTCATTTTACCATTTATTACAAAACTAAAGTCATCGTATTTGCTATTGAGAGGTGCTCCCATATTTGTCGGGGTAATAAACATATTTTCAACAGGTACCATGTAAATATCTAGGCCTCCGAAGCCACCTTTTTTGTCAGAAGAGAAATAAAGTATTCCATTATTTATTTCAGGAAAATTGTCTTTTTTAGGTGAATTGATATATGCTCCTAAATTTTTTGGTTTCCCATATGTATTTGTTGATAAAATATCTACAACATAGATATCTGACTGCCCGAAACCTCCTGGCATATTAGAAGCAAAATACAATTTAGTACCATCTTGACTTAGAGTTGGATGCGCACAACTAAAGCTAGCACTATTAAAAGGTAGCTCTTTGATATTAGACCATTTACCGGTTTTAGAAACAGAAGCCTTAAATAATTTTAGATTCAGGTTACCTTTAATGCGTTTATTGTTATTTTGGGTAAAATAAACGAATTTCAAATCTTTTGAAAAAGCAACATTAGATTGATTAAACTCAGAATCAAAATCCATTTTAACTTTTTTAGAATAAGCAATTTCATAATCTTTATCAATAAACCCAGAAAATGTTTCTAAAAAAACTTTATCCCTTTCCCAAATATTCACGCGGGTTTTAACAACTCCTTTGCTGTTTTTACTACTTGTATAAATAACCCTTCCTTTGCCCCATAGAGAAGGACTCATATCAGTATATGGGGTGTTTACCTTTAGGTTTTTTATTGAATAAACGGCTGTTTCTAGTTGTGCATTTGTAAGTTGCACAATAAACATAGCAAAACAGAATAAAAATATTTTTTTACACATAGGGGACTAATGGTTTAAAATGTAAAGTTACTATTTTTTTTAAAAATCTAAACTCTATCTTTCAAATAGCATGCCAAGCGAAACAATTATTCTCAAATCAGTTTAATAATAAAGAGCAATTTAAAGAATATATTTTTCATTTTATATTTTGAATAAAAGAACTGGAAGGACTGATAAACCATATTAGCCAAAGTCATCAAATCTCACATTTTCCGGAGGAACACCAAATTCATCACACATTTTAACAACTGCGTCGTTCATCAATGGTGGTCCACAGAAATAAAACTCGATATCTTCGGGCTCTTCATGTTTGTTGAGATATTCGTCAATAACTGCTTGATGTACAAAACCGACAAATCCGTCGCCTTTTGTGTCATTTACATCTGTTTTAGGAGTCCAATTATCTTCTTCTAACGGTTCAGATAAAACTAAGAAGAATTTAAAGTTAGTAAATTCCTTTTCTAATTCTCTAAAATGTTCGGTATAGAATAATTCTCTTTTACTTCTACCGCCATACCAATAAGTTACTTTACGACCGGTTTTTAGTGTTTTGAACAAGTGATATAAATGTGATCGCATGGGCGCCATACCGGCTCCACCACCGACATAGAGCATTTCTGAATCAGATTCATTGATAAAGAATTCACCATAAGGTCCAGATACAATTACTTTATCACCAGGTTTACAGTTGAAAATATAAGAGGAAGCGATTCCTGGGTTTACTTTCATCCAAGCATTCGTTTTACGATCCCAAGGTGGCGTTGCAATACGTACATTGAGCATTACATTGCGTCCTTCAGCTGGATAAGAGGCCATTGAATAGGCTCGTTCTACATTTTCGTTATTTTTCATGACTAAAGGCCATAATCCAAATTTATCCCATTCTGTTTTAAATTTTTGAGGGTCATCAGGATGTTCAACGGGATGTGCTGTAATATCAATATCCTCGTATTTTATTTCACACTTAGGTATTTCTATTTGAATATATCCACCAGCTTTGTAGTTCATATCTTCAGGGAGTTCAACGATAAATTCTTTGATAAATGAAGAGACATTGTAATTTGATACGACTGTAGCTTCCCATTTTTTGATACCAAATATTTCTTCGGGTATAGAAATTTCCATATCATTTTTCACCTTAACTTGACATGCAAGACGAACACCGGCTGCTAATTCTTTTCGAGTAAAGTGTGGTGTTTCAGTTGGTAGTGCTTCTCCTCCTCCTTCAAGAACATGACATTCACATTGTAAGCAGGTACCACCGCCACCACAGGCGGAGGGTAAAAATATTTTATTATTACTCATAGTTGTTAATAGTGTTGAACCACTATCGACTTCAAGCTCTCTTTCTCCATTAATCGTTATTTTTACTTTTCCTGACGGAAGTAACTTTGCTTTTGCTACCAATAATACTGTAACTAACAATAAAACTACTAGTAAAAAAACTATTATACTGATTAAAATTGTACTCATTGATGATCTTTTTTTGCGTTGCAACGCTCAATTTAAGCGTCTTTGCTTTTTCTGCTATTTTTATAATTCAATACCTGAGAAACTCATAAATCCAATTGCCATTAAGCCTGTAATTATAAAGGTTATACCCAAACCTCTTAATGGAGCAGGAATGTTTGAATACGTTATTTTTTCACGAATAGCAGCAATTGCTACTATTGCTAAGAACCAACCAATTCCTGATCCCAAGCCATAAACGGCCGATTCACCTACATTGGCAAAATCTTTTTGTTGCATAAATAATGAACCTCCTAAAATCGCACAGTTTACAGCAATTAATGGTAAGAATATACCTAATGAGTTGTATAAAACCGGAGAGAAACGCTCAATTATCATTTCAACTAATTGTACCATTGAGGCAATTACGGCAATAAACATAATAAAGCTTAAAAAGCTTAAATCAATGTTTGCTAGTTCAGGGTCTAACCATGCTAAAGCGCCTGGTTTTAAAATGTAAGTATCTAATAAAAAGTTAACAGGTACTGTAATTAGCATTACAAATATCACTGCGGCACCTAGACCAACGGCTGTATTAACTTTTTTAGAAACCGCCAAATATGAGCACATTCCAAAGAAATAGGCAAATACCATATTTTCGATGAAAATACTTTTGACAAATAAGTTTATATAATCCATAATACTTTAAGTTTCAGATTTTAATTAGTTTCAATTAATTTTCTGTTCCTACTACGTTGCAACCAAATAATGACTCCTACTACAATTAACGCCATGGGCGATAACAGCATAAATCCATTATTTTCATAACCCATATGATACAAACCGGTAGATTCTGCAATAGTTTTGGCTTTATGTCCTAAAATTTCATATCCAAATAGTTTACCAGATCCTAAAAGTTCTCTAAAAAAGGCAACTATTACAAGGATAAGAGCATATCCGGCAGAATTTCCAAACCCATCTAAAATGGCCGCCCAAGGCTTATTTGCTAATGCAAAAGCCTCTAATCGTCCCATGATTATACAATTTGTAATAATTAAACCAACAAATACAGATAGTTGTTTGCTAACATCAAATGCATAGGCTTTAAGAACTTGATCAACTATAATTACTAAAGCTGCTACTACTAGCAATTGTACGATAATTCGAATACGATTAGGAATTAAGTTTCTTAATAAGGAGATGATTAGATTACTAAATACTAAAACAAAAACTACGGCTATTGCCATAACAATGGCTGGTTTTAATTGCACCGTAATTGCCAATGCAGAACAAATACCCAAAACTTGTACCGTAATAGGATTATTATCGTCTAAAGGGTCAGTTAATAATTTTATATTCTTTTTTGAGAATAATGCTTCGTTTTCTTCTGACATAATCTTAGTTTTTTTCAAAATAAGGTAGATAGCGTTGTAATCTTTCTTCTATCATTATTGATAATTTATCTGATGTAATTGTACCGCCGGATATAGCATCTACTCCATGTAAGTCATCTGCTTTAGAGCCTCCTTTAACTGTTCTGACAGATACAAAACTATTCGTTGAAAAATCTCCTGTTGTTTTTAGAAACTGTTCCCCGATAAATTGTTCTTCGAACCATGTTTCTCTAATTTCAGCTCCCAATCCCGGTGTTTCAGCAGCATGATCAAATACTGCTCCTACAATTGTATTTTCATCTGCATCAATGGCGAGATAGCCCCAAATGGCATCCCAAAGACCGGAACCTTGTAGCGGAACTACATAGGTTGTTTTCCCCTCTATCTCAGCTATATATATTGGGTAGCGTTGCTTAGTTGGGTCCTTTTTGACTTCATTTTTTAAATTAATCTTAAATGCTTTTACAATTGGATTCTCATCGATTGTTCCATCTGATTTTAGAGTCAGTTCTTTTTTTATAAAGTCATTATAGACTTTTCCGGCATCATCACGGCTTTTATCTACTCCTATTGTCGATAAGATACTTTGCATCTTTTCGTTTCGTATATTTTCTTCCTGTAAAGGTTTTAAAGTAGTAGCGGTAAAAGCCAATAAACCAGCGACAACTATTACCAAGATTATGGCAAAAGTGAAGGTATATGCATTGCTATTGGTGTTCATAATTGTTATTGTTTGATTATTAGACGTTAGACCTTTAGACGTTAGACAAAAGACAAATGCTATCTTAAGTCTATAAGTCTTATGTCTTAAGTCTTATTTTTTTTATTCTTTTTTCTCTACGTTTAATATTTCCTTCAATAATATAATGGTCAATCGTTGGAGCAAAGACATTCATCAATAAAATGGCCATCATAACTCCTTCCGGGTAGGCACCATTAAAGACACGTACTAATATGGCAATAGCACCAATTAAAAATCCATAAATCCATTTTCCTTTGGTTGTTTGCGTTGCAGTAACAGGATCGGTCGCCATAAAGACAGCTCCAAATATAAACCCACCTACCATTAAGTGTTGCCACCAGGGGAAATTCATCAAACTATTTAAACCCCATAGGTTGAAGATAAAGGCAGTAAAAGCACCACCTAATACAGTTGCAAGCATTATACGCCAACTGGCAATACCTGTAAAAAGCAAAAATGCTGCACCCATTAATATCATTAATACAGATGTTTCTCCTATTGAACCAGGCATATATCCCATAAACATATCGAATACACTTAGTCCGGCATCTTTGCCTGAAGCTAAAGTTCCTAAAACAGTTTCACCGGAAACTCCATCTGTTATGGCTGAATCAGCTACCCAAACTTTATCGCCACTCATGCTTCCTGCATAAGAAAAGAAAGCGAATGCACGTGCAATTAAAGCCGGATTTAAAATATTCATACCGGTTCCACCGAAAGCTTCTTTTCCAATTATTACTGCGAAAATTACGGAAACCGTTAGCATCCATAGTGGAATATCTACCGGCATAATAAGTGGAATTAACAAGCCACTAACTAAATAACCTTCATTTACAGCATGTCCTCTGAAAACCGCATAAGCAAATTCAATACCTAAGCCAACTGCATAGGATATTATTACCATTGGTAAAAAACGTATAGAACCATACCAAAATAATTCTAAGAATGTTTTTTCAATTCCCAATTGTGAAAAGTGTTGGAATCCAATATTCCAAATACCAAAAAGAGTAGCCGGAATTAAAGCAAAAACCACAATAATCATGATTCTTTTTAAATCGATACCATCACGGATATGAGCACCACTTGATGTTGTGTGATTTGGAACAAACAAAAAAGTGTCTATCCCAGAAAATGCAGGTCCGTATTTTTCAAATTTTCCGCCCTTTTTGAAATGGGGACGATATTTTTCCATTATGTTATTTAAAAATTGCATTAGCCTACTTCTTTTATCATTAAGTCTAATCCTTCTCTAATAATTGTTTGTGCTTCTATTTTTGATGAACTAACAAAGTCAATAAGAGCAAAGTCTTCGGGTGCTACTTCGTAGATGCCCAATTTTTCCATTTTTTCAATATCACTAACCAAGGTAGCTTTTAGTAGTTGCATTGGATAAATATCCATCGGAAAAACTTTTTCCATTTCTCCCACCATTACCATAGCACGAGGTTCTCCATTCATATTGGTATCCAAATCATATTCTTTATTAGGTGTCAGCCAAGAAAAGAAAGTGCGCGACATACTTAGCAACTTATTTTGCGTAAAGGGCATCCATCCAAAAAATGTATAATGATTGCCTTCAGGAATAACGGAAATAAGTGTATTATAAAAGCTTAAAAAATTATTTTTACGAACCCAAAAACCAGAAAGCACATCTCCATTAATAATACGCATTTCTTGAGCTGAGCTAAAAACACATTGGTTGTGTAATTGCTCGATTTTAACTCCTTGTTTTGTTTTAAAATATTTTGGGTTTTCTACTTCACTACCGGCAATTGCTACAACACGAGTAGTATCGTAGTGACCGGTCAAAAACAAGCGTCCAATTATTGCAACATCTTGAGGTTTGATTACCCAAACTTTTTCACCTTGATTAATTGGATCAATTTTTGCGATTTGTATTCCCACATTTCCGGCAGGATGTTTTCCAAACACACGATGAATTTCAACATTTTCTGTTTTATCAAAGAAACTTTTTTCACGGCCATCTACAGATAGATGTACTTTACCGTTTGTTAATTTGGTAATAGCATTTATTCCTGTTTGAAAAGCTACCTCCATACCTCGCATCGCATAGGATTCATCAACGGCAAGAGGAGCCGTAGAAAAACTTGAAATAAATATTGCTTTTGGCGTATTATTGGGATCAGCGATGATATCGTAAGGACGTTGAATAAAATAAGGGAAACAACCAGCTTCGATTAAATGCTCTTTAATTGCCTTAGCATCAAGCTTATCAGGATTTATTTTTTTAAAATCTTTAAATGAATCTTCAGAATCAGCTTTGATGCGAATATCTAAGATACGACGCTTTGCGCCTCTTGTTATATCGCTAATTTCACCGCTAACAGTAGCAGCAAATTTAATTTTTTCATTATTTTTTGCATAAAAAAGAATATCACCAGCTTTTACTTTATCACCAACTCTTACGGTGAGTTTAGGGATAATACCATGAAAATCAGTTGGCTTAATTGCATATACATCAGTACGAGGTAAATCAAAAAGACTCTTTTCTGCAACTCCTTTGAGCTTAATATTTAAGCCCTTTTTAATACGTATATCAGTTGACATTTGGATGTCGAAATTTTGGTTATTATTGTAGAATGCAAAAATACACAAATTGAACTTTTTTAATACATGATTTTTATCATTTTTTATAAAAAAATGCAATAAATTTTCACAAATTTAGTATTTGGTGTAAAACACCTCTAAAAATTAAAAAAGATGTAATTTTGTACGGATATAGTATCATAAATGCATCGAACTTTACCAAAACGACTACAAACTGTTTTAAAACGCATTCACAAATGGCGTTATAAGAATATTACTGAAACTCAATTTGTTTCAATTTTAAGTGTTTTAATTGGTTTTTTAGCGGGACTAGGTGCTGTTCTTTTAAAAAATATGACCCATTTTATTCAAGATTTGTTGGAAGGTCGTATCATTAAAGATTACCATACGGCTTTATATTTTATTTTCCCAATTATTGGATTATTACTGATCTATTTTATAAAGAAGTATTTTTTTAAAAAACCTGTTTCACATGCCATACCACACACTTTGTATGCTATTTCCAAAAAGAAAGGAATTATCGCGCGTTATAGAATCTATTACGCATTATTATTAGCGCCAATTACAGCAGGGTTTGGAGGGTCAGTAGGACTACAAGGTCCTGCAGTTAGTACGGGAGCCGCGTTGGGTTCTAACCTCGCACAACTATTTCATATGGATGTAAAAACACGTATGTTGTTAATAGGATGTGCTTCAGCAGGAGCCATGGCCGCCATGTTTAAAGCTCCTATTGCTGCTATTGTTTTTGCCATAGAAATCTTTAGTTTAGAAATGGCGTTTACGTCACTAATACCCCTTTTATTAGCTTCTGTATCGGCTGTTATTACTTCTTATTTCTTTAGAGGAACAGCAGTGTTATTTAGTTTTGAACTAAAGGATGCATTCCAAATGGGAGATATTGGATTTTATATTCTTTTGGGCATTGGAAGCGCAATGGCTTCTATTTATTTTTCAAAAATTTATTTTTTAATCACTAATTTTTTCAAGAAAATCAATAATCCTGTCAAACGATTATTCGTGGGAGGCGTTGCCATAGGATTGATGCTTTATCTTATTCCACCTCTTTATGGTGAGGGATACGCATTAATCAATAATTTGTTAGAAGGAAACGATGCTGCAATTTTTGAGAATTCCTTTGTACAAGATTATTCTGATAACATTTGGATGATTGTTATTCTTTTAGTCGGAATTACCGTGTTTAAAGCGATTGCGATGACAACGACTTTTGCTGCTGGTGGTGTTGGCGGTATTTTTATACCTACATTAGTGATGGGAAGCGCCATGGGAAATGTCTATGCGAAAGTAATTAATCACTTGGGCTTGGGCTTTTCAATCTCAGAATCAAATTTTACTCTAATAGGGATGACAGGTTTAATGGCCGGCGTATTGCATGCCCCTTTAACAGCTATTTTTTTAATTGCTGAAATTACGGGAGGTTATGAGCTTTTTGTTCCGTTAATGTTAGTCGCAGCTATATCATTTACCATCACAAGATATTTCGTTCCACATTCAATTTATACGTCTGAACTGGCAAAAAAAGGAGAACTTCTAACACATGATAAAGATAAAAATGTAATTATGATGATGGATTTTAATAAGTTGATAGAAACTAATTTTATCTCTGTTGCATCCGAACAATCATTAGGAAGTTTGCTCAATGATGCAGTGGCAAAATCAAGTAGAAATATTTTTCCTGTAGTAAACGATCAACAAGAATTTTTGGGCGTTGTTTTATTAGATGATATACGAGAGGTTATGTTTAAAGAAAAGTTATATACAAAAATGACAGTAAGTCAGTTTATGCATGCCGCTCCTGAATTATTGGATTTTGATAACGATGATGGACATAGTGTAATGAAAAAATTTAAAGAAAGTGGTGCTTGGAATTTGCCTGTAATTAAAGATGGAAAATATTTTGGCTTTATTTCACGTTCCAAAATGTTAACAGCCTATCGCAATAAATTGGTTGAAGTGAGTCTTTAATAGGTATTTTAGATAAAAAAATAGTATAAATACTTGTTTATTAAAAAGTTTTCATACATTTGTCATTCCTATTAAAGTAACTACCCAATAGGACACACCTCAATAAACACATAAAAGAAAATAATTTCTTAAAAAATAAAGACAATAACTTTTTGTCAAAAAAAATAATAATTACACATACATTCATGTTAGAAATTTCACAACTCAAGGCTAAAAGTCTTGTAGAATTAAAAGACTTAGCGAAACAAATGGGAGTTCCCAAGCACAGTCAATTAAAAAAATTAGATTTAGTCTATAAAATCTTAGATTATCAAGCCTCTAATCCCGTTCAAAGCAACGAGCCTACTATAAAAAGAAGTAGGCCCCCCAAAAAACAAATTGTTAAGAAATCAGAACGATTGCCAGACTTAAAAAAACCTCAGAGAGAACATAAAAGCAAAACTCAAGAAAGACCACAACAAAAAAGAAAACATGTTGTGAAAGACACACACAAAATAGTGTCTGATAACAAACCAAAGCACGATAACAAGCCAAAGCACGATAACAAGCCAAAGCACGATAACAAAGGAATTCAGGAAAACAAGGAAAAAGAAGTTAAAAAACAGCATCAACAAAAGCCTCAACAAAAACAAGAGCATAACAAACCCAAAAATCTAAAACAGCATCATCCTAAAAAAACAGGAGGTAATAATGTAAGTCAGCAAAAACATCAACACAAACAAAAAGAAGTTGAATATGAATTTGATGGTATTATAGAAAGTGAAGGAGTTCTTGAAATGATGCCCGATGGATATGGTTTTTTACGATCATCTGATTATAACTATTTATCATCACCTGATGATATTTATGTTTCGCAATCACAGATAAAGCTTTTTGGCTTAAAAACGGGAGATACCGTTAAAGGAATTGTGCGACCTCCAAAATCTGGAGAAAAATATTTTCCACTTATTCGAGTTTCAAAGATTAATGGCTTAAACCCAAATGTTGTTAGAGATCGTGTAGCATTTAAACATTTGACACCCCTTTTTCCCGAAAAGAAATTTGATTTAGCAACGGGCCGTAAAAGTATATCGAGTCGTGTGATAGATATGTTTTCACCGATTGGCATGGGACAAAGAGGAATGATTGTAGCACAGCCAAAAACAGGTAAAACGATTTTATTAAAAGATATTGCCAACTCGATTGCCGCCAATCATCCTGATGTTTACCAAATAGTATTATTGATTGATGAACGTCCGGAAGAAGTAACCGATATGCAACGCAATGTACGTGCAGAAGTTGTGGCTTCCACTTTTGATGAACCGGCAGACAAACACGTTAGAGTGGCTAATATCGTATTAGAGAAAGCGAAAAGATTGGTAGAAAGTGGTCATGATGTCGTGATTTTGTTAGATTCTTTAACGCGTTTAGCGAGAGCATATAACACTGTAGCACCGGCATCGGGTAAGATATTATCTGGTGGTATTGATGCAAACGCCTTGCACAAACCCAAACGTTTTTTTGGAGCCGCTCGAAATATTGAAGGTGGTGGTTCTTTGACAATTATCGCTACGGCCTTAACCGAAACGGGATCAAAAATGGATGAAGTTATTTTTGAAGAGTTTAAAGGAACTGGTAATATGGAGTTACAATTAGATAGAAATATATCTAATCGTCGTATTTATCCGGCTATTGATCTTATCAAATCGAGTACACGTAGAGATGATTTACTAATGGATCCTAAAACGCTACAACGTATGTGGGTTTTACGTAAATATCTCGCCGATATGAATCCGGTAGAAGCGATGAGCTTTATCAATGATAAAATTAGATTAACAAATTCTAATGAAGAGTTTTTGATGTCGATGAATGGATAAATAAAAGTTTCTAGTTTTTTAAGAAATCTGAGAGAAGAGGTAAATAAATCTTATCGATTTTATTTTTATGACAGTGGGATTGGAAAAGTTGTAATTCATAGTTTTAATTTCTATTTTAATTTAAGAAGTAAAAAATCAAAAACATTTACCGTACAACTCAACGCTGCTTATCTCGGTAAATACTATCGTTTTGGTGCCCAAGCCGAAGTTATGTATGACAATGATTATATGGCACGTACAAAAGGTAGTTGGATTGAAGTGAAATAATTTTTTATTTTTATTGTTGTAGTAGAGACGTTGTATGCAACGTCTCTACTACAACAATAAAACATCAATGCGCCTCCAACCAATCAGCACCCAAACCAACATCTACCAGTAAAGGAATAGATAATTTATAGGCCTTTTCCATAGTTTCTTTGATAATTGGTTGTAAAGTTTCCAATTCGTCTTTATGGATATCAAAAACCAATTCATCGTGAACTTGCAAGAGCATTTTAGATTGATAGTTCCCTTTCTCTAATAGTTGTTGAATATTAATCATTGCTATTTTAATAATGTCAGCAGCACTTCCTTGAATGGGTGCATTAACCGCGTTACGTTCATCTGCAGCGCGGACAATAGAGTTTTGTGAATTGATGTTTTTTAAATAGCGACGTCTTCCTAACAATGTTTCGACATAGCCTTTTTCTCTTGCTACATTTATTTGTTTAGAAATATATTCTTTTAAAGTAGGATAGGTTTCATAGTATGTATCAATCAACTCTTTAGATTCTTTACGCGATAAATTGGTCTGTTGACTTAAACCAAAAGCAGAAACGCCGTAAATAATACCAAAATTAACCGTTTTCGCCTGACTTCTTTGCTCACGGGTTACTTCATCTAAAGCTACTTTAAAAACTTTTGCAGCTGTTGCTTTATGAATATCCTCACCGTTTAAAAAGGATTGCTTCATGGTTTTATCGCCACTGAGCTCTGCTATTAAGCGGAGTTCTATTTGCGAGTAATCCGCTGCTAAGAGTGTAAAATCTTTATCTCTTGGAACAAAAGCTTTTCGTACTTGACGACCTCGTTCTGTTCGAATAGGTATATTCTGTAAATTAGGATTATTTGAACTCAAGCGACCTGTAGCTGCAACTGCTTGAGAAAACGTAGTGTGAACACGGTTGGTTTGCTGATTTACTTCTTTAGGCAAGGCATCGACATACGTGTTTTTTAGTTTTATCAAACCCCTCCATTCCAAAATATCTGAAACAATAGGATGCTCTTTGGCTAATTTTGATAAAACCTCTTCTCCTGTTGCATATTGTCCTGTTTTGGTTTTTTTTGGTTTGTCAACTAATTTCATTTCGCCAAATAATACCTCACCCAATTGACGTGGAGAAGCTAAATTAAAATCTTTTTTAGCTACCCGATAAATAGCACTTTCTAGTTGAATGATGTCTTTGTTTAAATCTTTTGTCAAACTTTGTAAAAAAGGGACATCTAAATGAATCCCTTCCAATTCCATCTTTGTTAAAACACGAAGTAAAGGCATTTCAATAGTCTGAAATAATTCCGTAAGATTATTCTCTTTTAACTGTGGCTCAAAAATCTGTTTTAATTGAAATGTAATATCAGCATCTTCAACGGCATATTCGGTTTGTTCTTCAATAGTAACACTACGCATCGTACGTTGATTTTTTCCTTTTTTTCCAATTAATTCTTCGATGGGTTTGGGTTGATATTGTAGATAGGTTTCCGCCAATACATTCATATTATGACGCATATCGGGTTGTAACAGATAATGTGCTAGCATCGTGTCAAAAAGCTTACCTTTTACCTCAATCTGATATTTGTCTAAAACTTTTAAATCGTATTTAAGGTTTTGTCCGATTTTTTCAATGGTTGTAGCTTCAAAAAAAGGACGCAATTCATCGACAATAATTTGTGCTTCTTTTTTATCTTTTGGAATGGAAACATAATAGCCTTTTCCTGCTTCGTAGGAAAAAGCTATGCCTACTAATTCCGCTTCGAAGGTGTTTAAACCAGTGGTTTCCGTATCAAAACACACAGAATTTTGTTGAAGCAATTTCTCCAAAAATAATTTCCTAGCTAAAGCTGTATCAATATGCTGATAAAAATGATTGGTATTTCCCAAATTATTAAAACCTGTATGAATCGCAGTATCCTCAGCAATGGGGGAGGCAAACAAATCTAATTGAAAACCTTCTTGATTTTGGGCTTTAGGCTTTGGGCTTTGGGTAATAGGCAATGGACTTTGGGCTTTGTGCTTTGAGGCACTATCATCTGGCAATTTAAATATTCTATTAAACGTTTCCCACATTCTACGGAATTCTAATTCTTGAAAAAGTACCTGTACTTCCTTAAAATTTGGCATGGATAATTCGTAATTTTCTTCATCAAAAGTTACGGGACAATCCAACATGATAGTCGCTAATTGCTTAGACAAACGCCCCAAATCAGCATTGGCTTCTACCTTTTCACGCATTTTTCCTTTAAGCTCGTGTGTGTTTTCTAACAAAGCTTCTAAGCTTCCATATTCTTTTAAAAACTTCTTTGCTGTTTTATCTCCTACGCCAGGCAAACCTGGAATATTGTCAACAGAATCGCCCATCATGCCTAAATAATCAATTACCTGTTCGGGACGTTCTATTTCAAATCTGGCTTGCACTTCGGGTATTCCCCATATTTCAATGCCATTGCCCATTCGTGCGGGTTTGTACATAAAGATATTTTCTGAAACTAACTGCGCAAAATCTTTATCAGGTGTAACCATAAAAGTTTTGTAGCCTTCCTTTTCGGCCTGTTTAGATAAAGTTCCTATCAAATCATCTGCTTCATAACCCGCTTCTTCAATAATAGGAATTTCCATAGCTTCCAATATTTTATGGATATATGGGACAGCAATTTTTATAGCTTCTGGGGTTTCTTTTCTATTGGCTTTATATTCAGGAAACACTTCGTTACGCGCAACGGAACCTCCTTTATCAAATGCTACCGCTAAGTGATCGGGTTTTTCACGACGAATAACATCTAACAACGAATTCATAAATCCTAAAATGGCTGAGGTATCCATACCTTTAGAAGTTACTCGCGGATTTTTTATCAAGGCGTAATAACCTCTAAAAATTAGTGCATAAGCATCGATTAAAAAGAGTCTTTTTTGTTTCATATTACCAAATGTTTATTTTTAATAGGTGTTACCGAATCAAGTTCGGTACAGGCTAAATGTTATTCGTTATTAGTCATTCCTTTGTTCTTCGTGTTATTAGATGCTCATTTCATGAATTTAAAAATTGCAAGCGTGGTATTATTTTATAATAAGTTGGGGTGGATTTTTTAGTTAAAAAATCCTAACGAACTTCAAATGTTATGGGTAAGCTGTACTTCACTCCTACACGACGACCTCTTTGTTCTCCGGGTTTCATCTTAAGAAGTGATTTTATAACTCGTTTTGCTTCCAATTCAAGTCGCTTATGAGGAGCCCTTATCTGTATATTATTTATTTCTCCATGCTTATCTATAACAAAAATAACAAAAATTCTTTTTTTTCCGAGCTCTAAACCCAAATCTTGTGCGAGGTTTACATTAAAATTTTTAGAGACATGGTTTCTTATGGATTCTTCCAAACACTTTCTCAAAGCCTTGTTATTTCCTTTACAACCTGGATAAATAGGGACTTTTTCTATGACAATAAAAGGAACATCCTCAAAAACTTCTTCTTCAATGTCAACTTCTTCAATATCTGAAAAATGAATGCCCTCAACTTCTACTGCATCCCTTTCTCCAACTTCTGTTGACTCAATGACAGATTCTTTAATCTTACTATCATTCGCTACTATTTCAATATTTTCATAAGTCGGATTGGCAATAGTCCCGGTAATCGGTTTTAATGTAGTAATTAGTGTTTTTCCCGGAATAACTTCAACTTTAATTTTTACTTGATTGTTTACTGCCATATCTGGGATGTCATGTGTTTCATATATGTCATATACTCTTGTTTCAAGATCATACTTAACAGGTGTTACAGGTGTCCAAAGTTCGAGTAAATAATTAATTATAATCAAAGCATATACAAGCCCTAGTAAAAAAAATAATCGAGTATTGTTATTTAGATTAGCTTTTTGTTTTTTTATTAGCATCAAGGAATGAGATTAGAAGTTATAAAAACTGGAAGTAAAATTACTAATAAATAATCACATGATTTCCTCAGAATAGATATATAAAATAAACATATTTATAATCATTTATTTGTGGGCATTTCTCCTATAATAATGAAATATATAAGGAGTGTTTTTTTTTAATAATTTAACTATTGCACTTTAAATACAATTGGTAAGGTATATTTCACACCAACTGGATTCCCTCGTTGTTCTCCTGGCTTCATACGTGGTAGAGATTTTACAACTCGTTCCGCTTCTCTTTGCAAACTTTTATGAGGTGCACGCGATTGAATATTACTAATTTTACCGTGTTTATCAATAACAAACATTACAAAAATTCGTTTTTTTCCTGAAGTTAATCCCAAATCTTGTGCAAGATCTACATTAAAATTCTTGAATACATGTTCTTGAATTTTTTTTTGCATACAGTTTTTTAATTCATCTCTATTTCCTGTACAACCTGGGAAAGTTGGAACTTGTTCAATAACAAAAAAGGGAACATCCTCAACCACTTCTTCAATAATTACTTCTTCTTCAATTTCCTTATAATCAACTTCTTGAATCACAACTGCTTCGTGTAATTCAGTTCCGGTAGATTCAATAACTGTCTCTTCAATATTTTTATCGTCAGAAATAATTTCTATACGCTCTAATATTGGTTCGGGTGCAACAACTATATTTTGTTTTGGAACTTCAATTTCAATTTTAGTTTCAGGAATTTCAATATCATCAACACCATCAAAAATTCGCTGTTCAATAATACCTGTAGTTTCTTTTACATAAGTTTTCTTCTCTAAGGCCAATTCAGCAATTAATAATGAAACTACAAGACCTAATAGTAAAAAAAGCTTTTTGTATTGTTCTAAATTAACTTTTTGGGATTTTTTGGCTTTCATAATACAAATAATTTAAATTGTTAGATTATCTAAATTATACGTAAACCATACAAATTTTAATCAAAATAAACTTACGTATAATTAATAGAAATAATTACATGTTCCATAAGTATTAATTTTACACTCTAAAGGTACGATTTATATCTTATTTTTCCAAAATAATTTTTATATCCTATATCGCTTTTTGTGTGTTGATAAATATTTAGTAGAATTCTTATGAAAAAGTGTAATTTTATCTCCTCTTAAAAACACACTTTTAAAAAAGAAATTATGCATGTAGCAATTGCTGGTAATATCGGAGCCGGAAAAACAACTTTAACAAAATTATTGGCAAAACATTATAAATGGTCACCACACTATGAATCTGTTGATGAAAATCCATATTTAGATGATTTTTATGGTGCAATGGAACGTTGGTCTTTTAATTTACAAGTATATTTTTTAAACAGTCGCTTTCGTCAAATTTTAGAAATAAGAGAAGGTGGAAAAAATATAATTCAAGATCGTACAATCTATGAAGACGCACATATTTTTGCGCCTAACCTTCATGCAATGGGTTTGATGCCCAATCGAGATTTTCTAAACTATAGTTCTTTATTCAAATTGATGGAACGCTTGGTCTCTCCTCCTGATTTATTGATTTATTTACGTGCCAATATTCCTACCTTGGTGGGGCAAATTCATAAAAGAGGACGCGACTATGAAAACTCCATTAGTATTGATTATTTAAGTCGCCTTAACGAACGTTATGAAGCCTGGATTTCTACCTATAATAAAGGGAATCTTTTAATAATAGATGTCGATAACCTTGATTTTGTCGATAAACCAGAAGACTTAGGTTCTGTGATTGATAAAATTGACGCCCAAATACACGGACTATTTTAGGAAAAATAGCTAGTAGCATTCAAATAACATCCCACCTATTCTGGATTATTCATGTTCTGTTGAACTTTTATGAAATCCCTAATTCTTCATTATTTTGGTAGTTATCTAAAATATAATCATTTAGCTCTTTGATATTGTTTATATTATTTTATATTTGCAGTCCAAATTTTTATATTTAATTAATAATTACAACCAATTATGACAAAAGCAGAAATTGTAAGTAAAATATCCGATAAGACAGGTATTGAAAAAGCAGATGTATTAGCAACTGTAGAGGCCTTTATGAATGAAGTAAAAACTTCTCTTGAGACTAATAAAAATGTATATTTAAGAGGTTTTGGAAGTTTTATCGTTAAGAAAAGAGCTGAAAAAACAGGTAGAAATATCTCAAAAAACACTACAATTAAAATTCCAGCACACAATATTCCAGCATTTAAACCTGCTAAAGTATTTGTAAATGGGGTAAAAGCTAAAGTGGCTGTTAAATAAGATAGCCTTATTATCAATTATTAAATTCTTATTCTATGCCTAGTGGTAAAAAGAAGAAACGTAAAAAAATAGCTACTCATAAACGTAAAAAGAGAAGTAGAAGAAACAGACATAAGAAGAAAAGTTAATTAGCTTCTAACGTACGATCTTTGACATAGAAATCTTTTTAAAAAATTGATTTCGTTTGGTACTAATTTATAGTATACACAATACTATAGAAATTGGCTGTAAAAAAATTACAGCTAATCATATATAAATCAATATAAAATGAGCTAAACACCATCCTTGATATACTTCAAGAGAGTTTTTAGCGATTATATCTATCTGCCATGTTTTGGCAAATAGGTCTGATATTTATTAATTTTAAAACTAAAAAATGAAATCAGAACTAATTATTAGATCTAATTCAAATGATATTGATTTTGCTTTACTTAAAGATGGTAAATTATTAGAACTTCACAAAGAAAAAGAAGATAAAACAATTGCCGTTGGGGATGTTTTTCTAGCAAAAGTTGGAAAAATACTCTCAGGTCTCAACGCTTCATTTGTAAGTGTTGGTGCCGATAAAGACGGGTTTTTACATTATCATGATTTGGGGCCACAGATACGCTCTTTACAAAAATTTCAAAATCGAGTAAGTTCTAAAAAATTAAAGAATTTTTCGCTTAATAACTTTCCAGTTGAGAAAGATATAAATAAAGGCGGTAGTATTAAAGATGTTCTAAAAACAGGACAAAATATTTTAGTTCAAATTGCAAAAGAACCTATTTCTACGAAAGGACCTAGATTAAGTGCCGAATTGTCTATTGCAGGCAGATATATGGTGCTTCTTCCTTTCTCTGATCGTATTTCTGTATCACAAAAAATAACAGATTTTAAAGAGAAAACACGACTCAAAAGACTGGTTAAGAGTATTAAACCTAAAGGTTTTGGTATTATTCTTCGTACTGTTGCTAAAAACAAAAAAGTAGCAGAACTAGATAAAGATTTACAAAACTCCCTAAATCATTGGGAGAGTATGTGTAAAAGATTAAACCAAAATAGCAAAAAACCACAAAAAGTTTTAAGTGAGGTAAATCGTGCCTCAGCTATTCTAAGGGATATTTTAAATGATACTTTTGTTGGGATACATGTCGATGATGTAGAATTATACAATGAGATTAAAGAATATTTAGAGTTAATCGCTCCTGATAAAACATCTATTGTAAAATTGTACAATTCCAAAATTCCAATTTTTCAGAAATTTGGTGTAGATCGTCAAATAAAAACATCTTTCGGAAAAACGGTTTCGATGCCAACAGGTGCCTATCTTGTTATTGAACACACAGAAGCACTTCATGTTATTGATGTCAATAGTGGTAATCGTTCTAACAAAGCTAAATCGCAACAAGACACCGCTTTAGAAGTTAATTTAATTGCAGCTACTGAAGTAGCAAGACAATTACAATTACGTGATATGGGTGGCATCATCGTAGTCGATTTTATAGATATGCACACAGCTACAGATCGTAAAAAACTCTTTGAACATCTTAATAAAGAGATGAGTTTTGATAGAACTAAACATAAAATCTTACCACCGACTCGTTTTGGTTTGGTTCAGATAACACGTCAACGCGTACGCGAAGAACTTACAATTGAAACAAGAGAAGCAAATCCAAATAAAGATGGTAAAGTAGAATCACCTATTATTTTAATTGATGAAATAGCTGGTGAATTAGAAGCAATCACAGAGAAAGATCTCTACAAGAGTATCGCACTCCATGTACATCCTTTTGTCGCTGCTTTTTTAACCAAAGGATTCTTTTCAATTCAAAGAAAATGGAAATTAAAGTACAAAAAAAGAATTTCTATTATACCTAGAGATGCATTTGAATACTTACAATATCATTTTGAATTAGCAAAAAAGTAAAACAATATCAATATATTTACAACCCCTATTTTCATGAGAAAATAGGGGTTTTTTATAATAAAATAATTCAATTTTACTATCTAGTCAAAAACTGAGGAACTTCAACCAACAGTTTTTAATGTTTCTTGATAAAACATAATTGATTATTTGAGCAATTTATCATTAATTTAGCGTTAATTTAGCATATAATAATTATTAATCCTAAACCCCGTATAAAGATGTTTTTAAAAAAAATTCGTTTTGTAAGCCTTGTAATACTTGTATTTATAGGATTTCAAAGTTGTAAAAATGATGTAAACGAAACAGCAAGAGTGCAATTGAAATTAATTGATGCTCCTGGTGATTACGTAGAAGTAAATATTGAAATTATCGATATTCTTTTTAACAATTCTGAAAATGAAGAAAGTTGGACGAGCTTTACACCTGAAAATACATATCCAATAAATATCGATTTAACCGAACTTATAGCAGGAAATAGTCTTTTATTGACTGACCAAATAATTCCTTCAGGTATGTTAAAACAAATAAGATTGGTTTTGAGCGATAACAATACCTTGGTAGTTGAAGAAGAAGATGGAGAGTTAAACACCATACATCTAGATACACCAAGTGCTCTACAATCTGGTTTAAAACTAAATTTAAACACTAATTTAGAATCCGGTTTCTCTTATACTTTTATACTTGACTGGGATGTACAAAAATCAATAGTTGATACAGGAAGTCTAGATAAATATAACTTAAAGCCTGTTATACGAGTTAATACTGAGGTTAATTCAGGATCTATCAGTGGGACAATTACCGGAGAAGTCGAAGATGATTCTATAGGTGAAGTTGTACCTCTAGAGAATGTTTTAGTTAATGTTTATCAAGATACAGTATATATCGCTGAATCTCTTACTGATGAAAATGGAGACTTCGTCATTCAAGGTCTTGAAGCAGGAAATTATACCATCAAAATTGAACATGAAAATTATGAAAATTATGAGTCAACTGAACCAATTCCAGTAACAGTTGGTGAGATTTCACAAATAGGTACTATTGAGTTATAGTTCCTGATTTACAAGTAATTATCAGTAAATCTGCTTAAAACCCTTAGAAAGTACAGAAGCCAAAAAACCATACGTTCACAAACGTATGGTTTTTTTTATGAGGTTTGTTTACTATTCGGATTCTTAATCCTAAATTTGCTACATGGAATACTCATTTTTGTCACATATAAATTCACCTGATGATTTACGAAAACTATCAGTTAATCAATTACCGATATTGGCAAGTGAATTGCGGGAATATATTATTGATATTGTTTCTGCCAAAAAAGGACATCTCGGTGCAGGTTTAGGAGTTATTGAACTGAGCATTGCGCTACACTATATATACAACACTCCTGATGATCTCTTGGTTTGGGATGTTGGTCATCAAGCTTATGCACACAAAATTCTAACAGGCAGACGTAAAGCTTTTAAAACCAATCGACAATTCGGAGGACTTTCCGGTTTTCCCAGTCGTACTGAAAGTGAATTTGATGTTTTTGGAACCGGGCATTCATCCACTTCAATTTCTGCTATATTAGGAATGGCTATTGCATCGCAATTACAAGGAAAAACCCGAAAACATATTGCTGTTATCGGTGATGCAAGTATTGCTTCAGGAATGGCTTTTGAAGCTCTTAATCACGCCGGCGTAACAGATACAGATATTTTGATTGTATTAAACGACAACGAAATGGGAATTGACCCCAATGTAGGTGCTTTAAAAGACTATTTAACAAGTATTAAACTCGATTCCAAACAAGCCGGGAATAATATTTTTGAGGATTTGAACTTTCAATATTTTGGTCCGATGGACGGTCATAACGTTGAAGAGTTAATGAAAATTCTCAAGTATCTAAAAACTGTTTCAGGTCCCAAGTTTTTACATATTATTACCACAAAAGGCAAGGGGTTATCATCTGCCGAAAAAGATCAAGTTACCTATCATGCACCAGGCGTTTTTGATAAAAAAACGGGTATTATAAAAGCTGATTTAGATAAAGATTTACCTCCAAAATTTCAAGATGTATTTGGTCTAACTTTAGTTGAATTAGCAAAACAGAACAAAAATATTATTGGTATAACTCCAGCTATGCCAACGGGTAGCTCCCTAAAATATATGTTAGAAGCTTTCCCGAAACGCGCTTTTGATGTAGGTATTGCAGAGCAACACGCTGTTACACTTTCCGGTGGTTTAGCCACACAAGGTCTTACACCCTATTTAGCCATTTATTCTACTTTTTTACAACGAGCAGTTGATCAAATAATACATGATATTGCCTTACAAAACTTACCTGTAGTTTTTTGTATAGACCGTGCTGGCATTGTAGGAAATGACGGGCCGACACATCATGGTGTATTTGACATTGCTTTTTTACGTAGTATTCCTAATATAATTATTGCTGTACCCAAAGATGAAATTGATTTACGCAACCTACTATATACTGCACAATTTACAAAACAACCTATAGCTATTCGATATCCTCGTGGCCGTGGCACAAGCACCGATTGGCAAAAAGACTTTAAAAAAACAACTATCGGAAAAGGAAAATTACTGTCTAAAGGTAAAGAACTGGCAGTTCTTAGTGTTGGCCCTCTTGGTAATACAATACAAACGATTCTAAAAAAACATCCTGAATTAGCTATTGCACATTATGATATGGCATTTGTCAAACCATTAGATGAAGTGCTTTTACACAAAATATTCAAAAACTTTGATAAATTTATTACCTTAGAAGATGGCACAATAAATGGCGGTTTTGGTAGTGCTATTTTAGAATTTTCTCAAACAAACAACTACATCAATAAGAAAATTAAAGTTTTAGGAATCCCCGATACATTTATTCAACATGGGAGTGTTGATGAATTATACAACCAATTAGGATTAGATGAAAAAAGTTTATATCAAACAATTCTGAATGAATAATTTATGATGGCGACAGTAGATACGTAGCATGCTACGTATCTACTGCCAAAAATATTACACATAAAAAAAGATACTGATAAAATGACTAATGCTTCCTAACAACACAAATACATGAAAAATTGCATGGTTATATGCTAATTTCCCAATACTATAAAAAATTGCTCCCACAGTATAAAATGCACCTCCAAGCGCTAACCAAATTAATCCCTCTATTGGAATATTATCAATTAAGGGTTTAATGGCAAAAATAGCCATCCAACCCATTAAAATATAGATGACAGTCGATGTTTTTTCATATTTTCCTATAAAAAATAACTTATAGATAATTCCTACAATAGCAGCAGCCCATATTACCCCAAATAAAACCCATCCCACAATGCCGTGTAGCGTAATTAAAGCAAAAGGAGTATATGTACCCGCAATAAGAACATAGATTGCTGCATGATCAAAAATGTTTAAACGAAATCGTATGGTTGGATCTTTTGAACTATGATATAAAGTTGATGCTGTGTATAATAGAATCATACTCGTTCCGTAAATACTAAAACTTACGACATGCCATACATCACCAAATAAACTAGATTTTATAACAAGTACAGTCAAGGCGATAACACTCAACACAATTCCTGCAAAATGTGTCCAAACATTAAGTTTTTCCTCTTTCGGATGATAATGATTTGTATATAGAGTCATTTTTGTACGTTACATAATAAACTACCCCAAGGCAGAACCATCGGTGTATTATATTGAATTCAATTATTAATTTCTACGCAAAGCATCGGGAAATTAAGCCCTTTTAGGCTATCACCCTGCTATTAAATAACAATAACGTATAAAATCCGAAATACTTATATAAAAATAAGACTTTTATTTTAATTCTTTAACCTCCATATTCCAAAGTGTAAAAGCAAAAATGTCTGCATATTGCTCAATGGTTTTAGAAACAGGTGTTCCTGCCCCATGACCCGCGTCGGTTTCAATACGTATTAAAGTAGGATTATCACCCGCTTGTTTAGCTTGTAATTCTGCTGCAAACTTAAAAGAATGTGCCGGTACAACCCTGTCATCATGGTCGCCTGTCGTAATCAACGTAGCCGGATAAGCAATCCCCTCTTTTACATTATGAACTGGAGAATATGCTTTCAAATATTCAAACATTTCTTTACTTTCTTCTGAAGTACCATAATCATACGACCAACCGGCTCCTGCAGTAAAAGTATGATAACGTAACATATCCAAAACACCAACTGCCGGTAATGCAACTTTAATCAATTCCGGTTTTTGAAGCATTACTGCTCCTACTAGCAATCCACCATTTGAACCTCCTTGAATTGCTAACTTGTCTGATGAAGTATATTTATTATCAATTAAATATTTAGCAGCAGCGATAAAATCATCAAATACATTTTGTTTATTCATTTTAACACCTGCGTTATGCCATTTTTTTCCGTATTCACCACCTCCACGAATATTTGGAACCGCATAAATACCACCTTGTTCCATCCAAACTGTGTTTGTAATTCTAAACCTTGGTGTTAAACTGATATTAAATCCGCCGTAACCATATAAAATTGTGGGATTTTTACCATTGAGTGCTAATCCTTTTTTATGGGTGATAATCATAGGGATTTTTGTACCGTCTTTTGATGTATAAAATACCTGTTTAGACTCGTAATTATCACTGTTAAAATCAATTTTTGATTTTCTATATACTTCCGATATTCCTTTTTTTGGAAAATATTTATAAATCGTACCCGGAGTTATGTAATTAGTAAATGTGTAATACAGATCCTTTTGGTCTAGTTTTCCACCCAAACCACCTATGCTTCCAACACCGGGGAGTTCGATGTCACGAATCAGTTTTCCATCATAATCATACTGTTTTACTTTAGAAACTGCATCCATCATATATTCAGCAAAGAAATAACCGGAACCCGTGCTTGGACTTAATACATTTTCTGTTTCAGGAATAAAATCTTTCCAATTTGTAGGTTTTGGATT
>JAUVOS010000231.1 GCA_030599055.1 Lutibacter sp. | reverse complement strand
TCGACGACTAATTCAATTTGTTTTTTTCCAACTTGCAAATCTTTCTTAGTTAAACCGTGTTCTTTTAATTGTTTTGGCAATAGATGTTTGCGTCCGATTTCAATTTTTTCTTGCAAGGTATAACCTGTTAATTGAATGAGTTCCATTCTATCACGAAGTGCCCATGGCACATCCCAAATATTATTAGCGGTTGCTATAAATAAAACTTTGGATAGGTCGTAGCCCATTTCCAAATAATTATCGTAGAAAGTTGTGTTTTGTTCAGGGTCTAAAACTTCTAACATCGCAGAGGAAGGATCTCCTTGATGACTTTTTCCCAACTTATCAATTTCATCTAAAATAAATACTGGGTTTGAGGTTTTTGCTTTCTTTAAACCTTGTATTATTCTACCAGGCATAGCTCCAATATAAGTTTTTCGATGGCCTCTTATTTCCGATTCATCACGTAAACCGCCTAAAGACATACGAATATATTTTCTACCTAAAGCCTCTGCTATTGAGTGTCCTAAAGAAGTTTTACCGACACCTGGAGGTCCGTACAAACACAGTATAGGAGATTTCATATCTCCTTTAAGCTTGAGTACTGCCAAATGCTCGATGATTCGTTCTTTAACTTTTTCCATTCCGGAATGATCTCTATCTAAGATTCTTTGTGCTCTTTTTAGATCAAATTTATCTTTGGAATAATAATCCCATGGTAATTCTAATAGTAGATCTAAATAATTTCGTTGTACAGAATACTCCGCTACTTGTGGATTCATACGTTGCAAACGTCCGATTTCCTTTTCAAATTTCTCCGCAACTTCTTTAGACCATTTTTTCTTTTTAGCAACTTTTCGCAAATCTTGTAGGTCTTCTCCATACGAAACTCCTCCTAATTCTTCTTGTATGGTTTTTAATTGCTGGTGTAAATAATATTCACGTTGTTGCTTGTCAATATCTGTTCGTGTTTTTGACTGGATATCTTGTTTAAGCTCAAGATGTTGCAATTCTTTATCTAACTTTTTAAGTGTCAATAATGCACGTTCTTTCAGATTGGGTTCATCGAGTAGAACTTGCTTGTCTTTAACTTTTAAATCTAGATTTGATGAGATAAAATTAAGCAAGAAGGTCTTACTCTCAATATTTTTAATGGCGAAACTTGCTTCGGTTGGTAAAGCAGGGTTTATTTCAATTATTTGCAAAGACTTTTCACGAATTGAATCAATTATCGCCTCAAATTCTTTGTTCCCGATTGCACTTCTATCTTCATCAAATACCATTGTAGTAGTCTTAATGTAGGGTTCTTTCTGAATTAAACTTCCTACTTTAAAACGTTTGGTTCCTTGTAAAATCACGGTTGTATTACCATCAGGCATTTTAAGGACTTTCAAAATACGAGCAACAGTTCCAATACTGTGTAAATCGGTTATTAATGGATCTTCAATAGCTTCATTAATCTGTGCTACAACACCGATTATTTTATCGGATTTATTAGCATCTTTTATCAACTGTATTGACGAATCTCTTCCTGCTGTAATTGGAATCACAACACCTGGAAACAATACCGAATTACGTAAAGGTAAAATGGCTATTTCTTTTGGAATGTCTTCTTTATGGATTTCTTCCTCATCTTTTGAACTCATCAACGGAATAAATTCAGAATCTTCATCAATTATATTTTCAAGTGACAATTTGTCAAATGCGCTTAATTTTAATTTGCTCATACTCTTATTTTGGTCATTTTGTCATTAAGAAACTCAATTCTTTCAATTAAAAATATAGGATTGCTACACAACTAACTGAATTTCTTTATTTTACATTATTTTTAACTTTCTTTTCCTCTTGTATAGGACAAAGCTTGTGCCATAGGAGGATTTACGAATTATGATTTACGATTTCAAAATTAACCCAAGCATTTCCATTCAAAAAACCTTGAGCAGGCACTAAGCAAGGATGATGTACTGCATCTTTAAAAAAATACCTTCAACAAAGTTAGGAAAACTAATTCTAAAACATAAAACTTGATTGTTTGTTATATCTAAAACCTATTTGATTAAACTCATTAAGAAAAAACACTTGTCTCAACTTTATTTTAGTATTTTGTTTATTTTTGCAATTCATTTCAAATAAATAAAATGATACTACCTGTTATAGCCTATGGCGATCCTATTTTACGTAAAATAGGAAAAAATATAGACAAAGATTATCCTAATTTAAAGGAGTTGATTGCCAATATGCGTGAAACCATGCACAGTTCGTATGGTGTGGGATTAGCCGCACCTCAAGTAGGATTGGCGATACGTTTGTTTCTAATTGACACCGCACCTTTTGCAGAAAGTAAAGATTATTCAGAAAAGGAAAGAGCCTATTTTAAAACTTTTAATCGTGTTTTTATCAATGCTAAAATAACAAATGAAGAAGGTGAATTTTGGAATTTTAGTGAAGGTTGTTTAAGTGTTCCTGGCATTAACGAAGAAGTGTCACGACAACCAAACCTTACGATTGAGTATTACGATGAAAATTTTAAAAAGCACACGGAAACATTATCTGGTTTACCCGCTAGAGTAGTTCAACACGAATATGATCACCTTGAAGGGATTGTATTCACAGACAAATTATCATCATTTAAAAAACGCCTTCTCAAACGAAAATTAGACAATATTTCAAAAGGAAAAATTGATGTAGATTATGCTATGCGGTTTCCAAAACTTAAGAAAAGGTAAGCAATACTTATCCACCAACTCGTTTCACTTTATACCCTTCTTTTTGTAGAATTATTATTATTTTATCACGAATATTGCCTTGAATAATGATTTCGCCCTCTTTAACGCTTCCACCTACTCCACATTTTGTTTTTAGAAGCTTTCCCAAACTTTTCAAATCATCTTCAGAACCTTGAAAACCTTTGATAACCGTAACAATTTTTCCAGCTCGTCCTTTGTTTGAAAAATGGGCTTCTAAATGTTGTTCTTCGGGATTTAATAATTTTTCTTTAGAATTTTCATAAGACGAAAAATCCTCATCATCGTTTGTAGAATAAACGAAACCTCCTAAATCTGAAAAACTATTTAATTTCTTTTTACTCATAATAAATCTTTCTTCTTTAAGCGTTTAATTTTCTTTTTTTTACGAATCATCAAAATACTTGCCCAAACAAAAAGGAAGACAAAGGTCACCAATAATGCAATAGAGCACCAAGCGCATTTTTCTTTTATTTTAACTGAAAACAACAGAGCCACTATTCCTAAAATATATAATTGTAAGGGTTTTGAACTGCTCATTTTCTTCTCGTCTCTTTAATCTTATTCCAAATAAAAACTAGTGTGGCGAATAATTCAAATAAAATTCCTAAGGCAATAAGCATATCTGCTTGAGACCATTTTAAGAATTTTCCTACGATACCTAATACAAGTAAAAATAGTCCAAATGTAAAAGTAGCATTAACTGTTTTGTTCATAATTAAATTTTTATAATTCCCATTAATTAGTGGTTATAGTAACTATTCCTTTGCCATATCCCATATAAATAAAACAATGGTAATTCCAAAAGCAATAGCACTTGCTATCAGAACATAGTTCATATAGGGCCACTTTACAAAAT
>JAUVOS010000164.1 GCA_030599055.1 Lutibacter sp. | reverse complement strand
TTATAAATATAGTTTTTGAATTGTATATTTATTAGAAACAAGCTTGTGGATTTATATTATGAAGATCAAAATAACCCGAGTTTAAAGCGTTTTGAAAAAATGCTTAGGACGGATAATGTATATTTTTTTGATTCTACTGAATTTGAGAGAATTATAAAATATTATATAGATAGTGGGAAAATAAATCTTGCTAAAAAAGCAATTTCATTAAGCTTACAACAACACCCTGATGCTAATGGATTGCGATTGCTTAAAGCTGAATTGTTTATTTGGGAAGAAAAGTATGCAGAAGCTTCGCAATTGTTGGACGAAGTAAAGGCAATTGAGCCAACAAATGAAGAGGTGTATATCCAAAAAGCATTATTGCTCTCTAAACAAAAGAAACATAATAAAGCAATAAGCCTTTTTATAAAAGCCCTTGAGTTATCTGAAGAGGACAATATAGATGTCTTATCATTAATTGGAATGGAATATCTTTTTTTGGAAGATTTTGAAAAAGCCATAGTGTTTTTTAAGAACTGTTTGGATATAGATATAAATGATTATACAAATTTGTATAATGTTATTTATTGTTATGATATGCTAGAACAACAGAACAATGCAATAGATTTTTTAAAACTCCATATAGAGAAAGAGCCTTTTAGTGAAATAGCCTGGCAACAGCTAGGACGACAATACGCGCTTATTGACAATCATCAGGAATCTCTTAAAGCATTTGATTATGCCTTATTAATTGATGAACAATTTATTGGAGCTTATATAGAAAAAGCAAAAGCTCTAGAAGAATTAGGAAGATATAATGAAGCTATTGAGAATTATTTACTTACCACAGAGTTAGAAGACCCAACAGCTTATGCTTACTTGAAAATCGGAAATAATTACGAGAAGCTTAATAATTCGGAAAAAGCAAAGATTTATTATCTAAAATCTAATGAAGAAGATCCATTTTTGGATAAACCATTAATTGCTTTAACAAAGTTGTGTTACAATAGAGAAGAGTACCAAAAAGCACTCTTTTATAGTAATAAACTCCTTGAAGTAAATGAAGAAAACGCTGATTATTGGTATATCTACGCAAAATCAAATCTCAAAATAGCATTTTTTGAAGAAGCGGCAAAAGCTTTTCAAAAGTGTATGGATTTGGGAGATACATCATTAAATACTTTTTTGTCATTGACTGATACATTCTTCTATTTGGGAGATTATAAAGAAGCTGTAAAAGTCTTATTTAAAGCCGAAGTATATTTCCATAGACATGCTGATATTGATTATAGATTAAGCGGTTTGTATTTTTCATTGGGAAGTGATAATTTAGGAAAAAAGCATATTCTTAAAGCTCTTGCTATTGATCCTAAAAAGTACAAGGTATTTCAAAGTTTGTTTCCAACAATTCATAATAGTCTTCGTTTTAAAGATTTTTTGAATAATTACAAGAATTCTTTTTAAGTTACTCACCCTTATAAAAATAAGATTATTTATGAAAGAACGTTCGTTATTTAATTATTTTATAATTCTCCTTAAAGGAATGGCTATGGGAGCATCTGATGTTGTTCCAGGAGTTTCAGGAGGCACCATTGCATTTATTTCCGGAATATATGAGGAGTTAATTGATAGTATAAGTGCTGTTGATTTTTCACTTTTTAAAGTATTTAGCAAACAGGGAATTAAAGGCGTTTGGAAAAAGATAAATGGGAATTTTTTAGCAGCTTTAATTTTAGGAATTGCGATAAGCGTTATATCTTTAGCAAAAGTCTTAAGTTGGTTGTTAGAAAACAAACCCATTTTACTCTGGTCCTTCTTTTTCGGTCTTGTATTAGCGAGTATTTGGTTTGTTGGAAAACAAGTAGAGAATTGGAATTTCAAATCAATACTAGCACTTCTTATCGGTGCAATTATTGCTTTTTTAATTACAAAGCTACAACCCATAACAGGGGCGAATCCTTCGGCATTGTATCTGGTTTTAGCAGGGGCGCTTGCTATATGTGCAATGATACTACCGGGAATATCCGGAGCCTTTATTCTGGTTTTATTAGGCGTTTATCATGTGGCATTAAACGCGATACATCAAAGAGATTTAACAAAAATTGCTTTGATAGGTTTGGGAGCAATCATTGGTTTGTTAAGTTTTTCTAGAATTCTAAAATATATTTTTGCGCACTATCGAGATCTAACTTTGGCTGTGCTAACAGGGTTTATCATAGGAGCTTTAAACAAAATATGGCCTTGGAAAGAAGTCTTAGAAACAGTTATCATTGGAGATAAGCAACTGGTAATCAAAGAAAAAAGTATTTTGCCTTTTCAATATATAGGTGAAAATCATTTGTGGCCTGCTCTAGGTTTAGCATTTTTAGGTTTCTTAGTCATTATAATCTTAGAAAAATGGGGAGAACAACAGACATAGATGAAATAAAAAAATATGGTCTGATTGGTAAAACCTTGTTACATTCCTTTTCAGAGACCTTCTTTAAACAAAAGTTTAAAAAATTAAAGTTATTTAATAATTCGTATGATAACTTCGAGTTTTTAGATGAAAAAGCACTAGCCGATTTTTTGATAGAAGAAGTATATACCTTAAACGGGTTTAATATTACAATTCCTTATAAAGAGATTATTATTCCTTATTTAGATGAACTCAGTAGTGACGCAAAAGCAATACAAGCTGTCAATACGGTTTTGGTTAAGGATAATAGATTAATTGGCTATAACACGGATGCTTATGGATTTTATAAATCCTTAAAGCCACTACTTAAAAAGGAACATAAAAAAGCCTTGATTTTAGGTGCTGGCGGCGCCTCAAAAGCTATAGCTTACGTTTTGTCAAATATGGAGATTGCCTTTACGTTTGTATCAAGAAATCCCAAAGAAGCAGGTTTCATTCATTATAACGATTTAAATAAAAAATTGCTGGAAGAACATCAAATAATTATCAATTGTACACCGATTGGTACGATGCCAAATACAGATCAATGTCCTGATATTCCCTATCAATTTTTAAACGATTCACATCTTGTTTACGATTTAGTTTATAACCCCATAAAAACTAAATTCCTTATAAAAGCTGAAAAAAAAGGAGCACAAATTCAAAATGGTCTAAAAATGCTACAATTTCAGGCCGAAAAATCATGGGAGATATGGAATTCCTAGACGTATTATTTTTCTCTTATAAATAGTAGATATAGTGATTAATTCGACGGACATAAGCAAAGACGTAAGACATTAGACGTAAGACGTAAGGCTTTCTAATTACAACTCATCTTATTTCGGTAATTATCGTTGTTTTAAAAAAGCTAGTTTTGGATTGATAGTTAGTAATATGATTTGTTATATAGTAGTTAAAAAAACAAATAACAATAATCAAATAACAAATAAATTACAATACCCAAAATTTTAATTGTCATTCTATATTCGAATAGTATAAACTCACAAAATTCATCTGAGTAGTTTGTTTTTTTGTATTTTAACTTTTGTGATTTATTTGGCGTTTGTGATTTAATATTTGGAATTTAATAAGCAAACAATAAAACAAAGTAAAGTAAAGGATACTTATAACCTCAGTTCGATGTAAGTGAATCCACACGACTTCTCGTCTTTGCTCCTTTGTGTGAAAAACATTTTTAAAAATCATCACAGTTGAATAGCTATGGAAATTCTCTAAATAATACTTTCATACGAAAAAGAATATTTCGTGAATGATAGATTATATATAGGTTAACTAAGCAGTCTTTTCTCTTTTGTCTTTGAGCAGAGCGGTCTTTTATCTTTATCAGACAACAATAATTAAAAATCAATTATTTTTTGTCAGAAACAAGGCAATTGGTATCTTTATCGATTCATTGGAACCTTAAACATTATAATATGTTAGACGATAAAGATAAAAAGTTGCCTGATGCAACTGAGAACCAGTCAGCTGATAAAAAGAAATCAGTAAAAAAAATCATTAAAAAGGAAAATTTAAAAGATTTAGAAACAACATCCTTAGCCATTGAAAAATCAAAGGAAAAAATACTTAATGAAGAGTTAGTAAATGAAAATGAAGAAAAAATTGATGAGCAAGTAATTGAAAATAAAAAAAATGAGATTATTGAACCAGATACAAAAACTGTAGTGTCTGATAATCAAGAGATAGTAGAAGAAGAAAAGGAAGGAGAAGCTATAGCTGAAAAGACAGTAGAAATTGATAAAGAGCTTGCGCTATCTGATGATAAAAAAGAAATTGAAGAAGAAAAGGATAAAAAGACTGCGGTAGAAGATACAAAGGATAAAGAAGAAACAGCTGAAGTGTCTAAAAAAGAAGAAGCTACCAAAGTAAAAGATGTAAAAGATGAGGTAGTTGAATCTTTAGAAAAACAAGAGAAAAAGTCACAAGATGCAGTAGATGAAGTTGAAAAACATGTCGCAAAGCAATCAGAAAATTTACATGAAGTACCGGAAATCCCTATGGAGGATTATAAGGCACTTAGTTTGGAAGGTGTTGTAGCAATTGTTAGTGAATTAATAGAAAAACATCCGATACAAGCAATTAAAAAACAGATAGATGTATTAAAAAAAGTTTTTAATAAACAATTTGGACACTTACTAAAGGAAGCGAAAACAAAATTTTTAGAAGAAGGAGGAAATACGATAGATTTTCGATATGATAATCCTATTCAAGAGCAGTATAATCAATCATTATTCGAATATAAAAAACGTTTAAAAAAGTATTACAAAGAAATAGAAAAACAGTATGAGGAGAATTTGTTGAAAAAGAATAATGTGATAGAGGAATTAAAAGATCTGATTGATAATGGAGAGGCTAATTCAATGTATAAACACTTTAAACAAGTTCAAGATAAATGGAGGGAAATTGGACCGGTATCAAGAGAGCATTATTCTAACTTGTGGCGAACCTATCATTTTCATGTAGAACGCTTTTACGATTTATTACATCTTAGAAATGACCTTCGTGATTTAGATTTCAAGCATAATCTCGATGAAAAATTAAAGTTAATTATCAAAGCTGAAGCTTTAGCAGAAAGCGATAATATTAAACAAGCATTTGATGAATTGCAAGTTATACATCGTCTTTGGAAAGAGGAAATTGGCCCTGTGTCACGTGAGAATAGAGAAGCAGTATGGGAACAATTTAGTGCAGCCACCAAAAAAATTCACGATAAAAGACATGAGTATTTTGATGGGTTAAAAGAAAAATTTAATGAGAATCTGCTGAAAAAACAGGCGGTTATTGACGAAATTTTTAAGTACGATACCTCAGAAAATAAAACACATAGAGACTGGCAAAAAAGCATTAAAGAAATTGGAGTATTTCGTGAGCAATTTTTCGCAATAGGAAGAGTGGCACGTTCTAAAAATAATACTATTTGGAATAAATTTAAAGAAGCTACCAAAGATTTTAACAAAAAGAAAAATGCTTATTATAAAGAAATAAAGAACGTACAGCATGACAATCTAAGTCGTAAGATGGCTTTGGTAGAAAAAGCAGAATCATTAAGAGATAGCGAAGATTGGAATACTGTAACCGAAGTGATGAAGAAAATACAAGCAGAATGGAAAACAATAGGACATGTACCCCGTAAACAAGCTGACAAAATTTGGAATAGGTTTAAAGAAGCGTGCAATCATTACTTTGATAAATTGCACGTAGCTCAGGATGCCGTAAATGAGGAGAAATTTGAGGTTTATTCACAGAAAAAAGAGTATTTAGAGAATTTAAAAATTGAAGCTCAAAAAGAGGACTTTAAGCCTGATTTAGAAAAATTGAAGGGCTATATTAAAGAATGGAGAGAAATTGGTGTAGTGCCGATGAAACAGAATTATATTAATGGAAAATTCAACAAGTTTTTAGATTCTTATTTCGAAAAGCTTTCTCTCAATAAGAAAGAAAGTACAATGTTGCGTTATCGTAATTTGATTGATAGTTATAT
>JAUVOS010000264.1 GCA_030599055.1 Lutibacter sp. | reverse complement strand
TACCACTGCTTGCCCAAAAAGCCAATAAGAACTTATAGGTATCTATTCCATCTATATAGGTAATAATAGTTTTTGTTTCACCTGTGTTTGAAATTGTCGAATTTGAGTCCCATGTATAAATAGTACTCCAAGTATCACCTAAGTCATTAGAATACACTAAGGCTACTTCATCATCTGAACCTAGAAAACTTGATAATGTAGAAGCATTTTCAGTCAGAGCTACATCAAATTCAATAAACAAAAATATATCTGGTGTACCGCCCATAACTAATGGCATAATAAGCCATTCATTAATTTCATTTCCATTAATATTAATTTTAGCACTATTGGTATATGAATTAGCAAAAGTATCTACTTCCCATAAACTAGTATTTATAATACCTAAACCCGTAGTGGGAGAACCTTCACTCGATTCAGCCCAACACTGTGGTAATATATTGCTTTCGAAACTCTCATCAACACAAAACTCGGTGCAATAATTATAAAAAGTAAAAGGCCCTACCCAATCGCTAGTGGCTGAACCGCAATCTGCTCTTATGTATAAATCATAATACATTGAGTTAGGGATATCAACTAAGTCTAACCAACTACTTGATAAATCATCTATCGTAGGAATTCCAGTAGGTGTAAAACCTTGCTCGTTATACTCAATATCCCAAAAACTTTCTCCATTAGCATTCCAAAAAATATTATAATAACCTGCATTTGACAACTGAATATTACTAGGTTCATTGCATTGCCCATTTATCAATCCCGAAAGGAAAATTGCGCTAATCAATAAAGTAATTTTTTTCATAACGAAAGAGCTTAAGTAAGTATATGACACGAAGTTCCAAAAATTAACTTTGTCAAAGTTTTAAACTTTGACAAAGTTGCCATTAAAGATTGTAAATCAACAATCGTAAATCGTAAATCACTGTACCCACGCTAGGAATCGAACCTAGATCTAAAGTTTAGGAAACTTTTGTTCTATCCGTTGAACTACGCGGGCTGATTTTAAGTTAAAATTATGAATTCAGGATGAAGCCTTATGTCTAGCAAAAATACTACATTTGTTTTTAAATGATTACAGCTTATTTTAAAAAATATAATCTCAAATTTAAACAACCCAGTGGTACTTCACGTGGTGTACTTCACACTAAAGAAACTTTTTTTATGATTCTTCAAAAGAATGGTAAAACAGGTATTGGAGAATGTGGTTTGTTTCGAGGTTTAAGTGTGGATGATGTCCCTAAATATGAAAAACAATTAGCTTGGGTTTGTGATAGCATCAACCTCGATTTAAAAGTTTTACTATCAAAACTAGCAGCTTTTCCTTCTATACAATTTGGATTGGAACAAGCTTTTTTATCATTACAAAGTAGCGACAATTTTAAACTATTTCCTTCAAAATTTACTGATTCTAAAGCGAGTATCCCAATCAACGGACTGATTTGGATGGGTGAAAAAGAATTTATGAAACAACAAATCAAAGAGAAGCTTAAAACAGGTTTTACTACCATAAAACTAAAAATTGGAGCTATTGATTTTTCCAAAGAATTGGAATTAATTAAATCAATCCGTTCTGAGTTTGCTGCTGACGAAATAGAATTACGTGTGGATGCAAATGGTGCTTTTTTTCCTTCAAATGCTTTGGAAAAACTAAACCGTTTAGCTGATTATGATTTACATTCTATAGAACAACCAATAAAAGTTGGACAATGGGAAGCTATGGCAAAACTTTGTGAAACGACTCCATTGCCCATTGCTTTAGACGAAGAACTAATTGGTGTTTTTGATAGTGCTCAAAAAAGAGATTTGCTCGAAGAAATCAAACCTCAATATATTATTCTAAAACCCAGTTTAATCGGTGGAATAAAAGGAAGTAACGAATGGATAAAACTAGCGGAAAAACAAAATATAGATTGGTGGATTACATCCGCTCTTGAAAGCAATATCGGGCTTAATGCTATTGCTCAATACACCTATAGTTTAGGAATAAAAATTCCACAAGGATTGGGCACAGGCGGTTTGTTTACCAATAATTTCGAGAGTCCGTTACTCGTTAAAAACGGTTATTTATACTATGACAACTCTTTAAGTTGGAATATAGATAAGCTTGAACTTTAAACTTAACAATAATCCAAAAACTTTTAACTTTACAAACTTTCAACTTTATAACTTAAAACCAACATGAACTTTATCCAACAAGCATACAAAGGAAAAAACAATTGGTGGCGTTATTTATTAATGCTTCTATTTGTTTTTTTTGGTTGGCAAATTATTGGAATAATACCTCTTGCCATTGTAGCGATCACGCATTCGGAAAACATGATTGAATTTGAACGAGCTGCAGCGGATAATTTTATGAACTTGGGAATCAATTCTAATCTATACTTGTTAAGTATGATTTTGATGTTTGCAATTGGACTTTTGTTTATTTTTTTAGGAATAAGATCAATTCACAAACGTAGCATAACCAGCTTATTGACAAGTCGTAAAAAACTAGATTGGAAACGCGTGTTTTTTGCTTTTGGAATATGGTTTTTATTTTCTATAGCAGTACTTTCTTTTGATTATTTCAGCGCCCCTGAAAATTTCGTTTGGAATTTTAAACTTGTT
>JAUVOS010000153.1 GCA_030599055.1 Lutibacter sp. | reverse complement strand
TTGTTCTCTGTGTTGACATAGGACAAAGATAACATTTTTAGAAGCTGAAAGCGAAATGCACTAAAGTGCATAGTTTTAACTATTTTTGAGACCAATAAATGGTATTTATTAACCCAACGGGCATAAGACGAAAAGACGTAAGACTTTCATTCATAGCTAATTACAATCCAGCCCAATTTAGGTTAATTATCGTTATGTTAATAACCTCAAGGCATCCCGATAACTATTGTGACTGAAACCTATATTCCGATGCAGAGAATCGGGGTACTTTCTTGCTGGCAGACAGGTTAAACCATCCTACCTTATTGGCTTTCGCCTAACAAATATATTTTATTACACTTAAAATATTGTCAACTTATCTTTTTTCCCGAAATTTACGCCCGAATTCATGTAAACTGATATGCAGAAAACATCAAAACAATACGATACTGTTATTTCACGATGCCGAGCACTTTTTGAAAAAAAAATGTCTGATTATGGTAGCGCGTGGCGTATTTTACGACTGCCATCATTAACAGATCAAATATTTATCAAAGCACAACGCATACGAATGATGCAAGAAAATGAAGTGCGAAAAGTCGATGAAGATGAAATTCCTGAGTTTGTCGGAATTATCAATTATTCAATTATGGCCTTAATTCAGTTGGAAAAAGGAGTAGTTGAAAATCCTGATTTATCTACAAAACAAGCTTTAAAGTTATATGACAAACATATTGCTGAAACCAAAAGCTTAATGGAAAATAAAAATCATGATTATGGTGAAGCTTGGCGTGATATGCGTGTGAGCTCTTTAACCGATTTAATATTGCAGAAATTGTTACGTGTTAAACAAATAGAAGACAATGAAGGAAAAACACTGGTTTCTGAAGGAATTGACGCCAATTACCAAGACATGATCAATTATGCCATTTTTGCTTTAATACTAATAGAAGAAGCAAATCGTGAATATAAACTTTAAACCCAAAACCTTGAACTTTAAACCCATTACCCATATAGCCCGCGTAATTGTAGCAATTACATTCATCTTTTCCGGCTTTGTAAAATTGATTGACCCAATCGGTACTGCTATCAAATTTGAAGAGTATTTTAGCGAAGATGTTTTAAATATTCCTTTTTTAATCCCATATATTTTACCCTTTTCAATACTATTAATTTTAATAGAGTTGTTACTTGGTATTATGCTTTTAGTAGGTTTTAAACCCAAACTAACGGTTTGGGGCACCGCTTTACTTATGTTCGTGTTTTTATTTTTAACATGGTATTCTGCTTATTACGATAAAGTTGCCGATTGTGGTTGTTTTGGCGATGCGATAACACTAAGTGCCTGGGCTACTTTTTATAAGAATATTTTCTTTGGAGCCCTGGTTATATTTCTCCTTCTCAATATAAAACAGATAAAACCGTGGTTTGGAAAAACACTATCAAATTGGATTCCTTTTATTTCATTGGTAGGTGGATTGTTTATCAGTTATTATGTCTTACAACATCTTCCAATAATCGATTTTAGACCTTATGCTATAGGAAAAAGTATCCCTGAGGGAATGAAGTATGTCGAAGGAAAAGATTTCCCTCCAATTCACGATTTCATTCTAGAAAACGACACAGATGATCTCACAGAAACCATCCTTGAAGCAGATAAAGCACTTCTTATATTAACTTACGACCTTTATAAAGCAAATTTAAAGGCTTTTAAAAGTATAAAACCCATTGCGGAAAAGGCAATAAAAAATGGATACTTAGTCTATACTTTATCAGCTTCTTCTGTAGATGATTTTAATACAATGAAAGAAAAATACGAGTTGCCATTTGATATGTTATATTGCGATGAAACAACATTAAAAACAATAATACGAGCCAATCCAGGTATTATGACTTTAGAAAAAGGCGTCGTAACAGGAAAATGGAACTGGACAGATTTGGATAAAGTGAAATTGAAACAGTGATTTATGGGCAGTGAGCGATGGGCAGTGAGCGATGGGCAGTGAGCGATGGGCAGTGAGCGATGGGCAGTGAGCGATGGGCTGTAGGCTGTGAGCTTTAGATAAATTGCATCATTCATTGTAGCAACAGAAGCAACAGAAGCAATAGCAGCAACAGAAACAACAACATGCAACACATTTTTTTAGTCTTTATCGGTGGTGGAATAGGCAGTGTTTTACGCTACCTAGTCGGTCTTAAGCTAAATCACGAAAACATACCTTACGGAACTCTAACCGTAAATGTTATCGGAAGTTTATTAATTGGCTTGGCCATGGGATATCACCTAAAATCAGTCAATCATATATTATCTGAAAGTCAAATTGCATTGGTAATCATCGGTGTTTTTGGAGGCTTTACAACCTACTCGTCCTTTATGTATGAAAATTTGCAGTTTCTAATAAACGAACAATATTTTAGATTTTTAGGCTATACACTTCTATCCCTTGTACTAGGGTTTTTGGCAGTATTTCTTGGTTTTATATGGGGAAAATTTATATAGAAAACTTCAACTAATGAGCAAGCGGTGCTTTTACACCGGCTTTAATCGCAACTTTTAAATTATTTTCCTCTGGCGGAATTGCACAAGAATACTTGTGATTATAAGCGCAATACGGATTATAAGCACTGTTAAAATCTATAAGAACTTCAGATTCAAAAGGCAGTTCTAAATCTATAAATCTACCGCCTCCATACGACTCTTTTCCCGTGGTTAAGTCTGTAAAAGGCAAGAATATGTGGTTTTTGTATTCCTCTGGGATATCGAGTGACATATTCTGATAAACAGGAAGTTCACATTTTATACCATCCATTTCAAAATGTAAGGTGCCATATTTTTGATAAATAGGTCTTCTATTTGTAGTAGTTTCCATTTCAAAAGGCACTGGAAATTCATTCTTTTCAAAATCAGCTTTTACTATATATTTTACGTCAATTGGAAAAAAGTCTAAACTTCGGAATGTTTTAAAATCTTTGTCTGTTAATGGTGACTCTTCCTTATCGGCATATTGTATATTGAGTTTGTATTGCGCTTCCTTGGCAGATTCAAGCCAAGCTTGTTGTTCTTTGGTTAAACTCTTTTCTGAACAAGCAATAAAAGAAAATAATACAAAAATAAAAACTAGGAATCTCATAGGTTATATATATTTAGATTTCCAAAAATACAGATAAGTGAATAAATATGCCCACTATTTAACTACTTTTACAAATTAACATTTTTTACCTTGACAATACTAAATAACATAGTAAAACCTTACAAAGGACTTTCATTAAGCATTTGGTATTTAGCACTTATTACACTAATAAATAGGGCAGGTGCTATGGTTATTCCATTTTTATCTCTCTATTTGACTAAATCTTTAGGTTTGACTTTGCCACAAGTAGGATGGATTATGACAGCTTTTGGTCTGGGTTCTGCTGTTGGAACTTTTACTGGCGGTAAATTAACCGATAAATATGGTTTTTTTAAAGTGATGTTCAGTAGCCTGTTTTTGACGGGGTTCTTGTTTATCGGATTACAAATCTTGTTTAGTTTTTGGCAATTCGTTTTTGGAATATTCATTTTGAGTGCAGTTGCAGATTTATTTCGGCCTGCGATTTGGGTGGCAATGGATGCCTATAGTAACGATAAGAATAAAACACGATCTGTAACCTTGATACGTTTAGCTATTAATCTAGGATTTTCAGTTGGTCCTGCTGTCGGAGGGCTTATAATCGCTTATTACAGCTATAAAAGTCTTTTTTGGATAGATGGTTTAACCTGTATTATTGCTGCATTGCTTATCTGGGTTTTATTGAAAGAAAAAAAGAAAAGTCAGCGTGATATAAACTCGACTATTGAACTGTCAACTGTAAAATCTCTTTCTCCTTATAAAGATTACCAATACCTATTGTTTTGTTTAGCGATTTTAATAATGGCCGTTGCTTTTATGCAATTCTTCGGGACACTACCTTTATATTATGATAAAATAATTTTGATGTCTGAAAAAGAAATTGGTTTATTATTGGCCGGAAATGCCTTTTTAATTGTTCTTTTTGAAATGCCATTAGTACATTATTTAGAAAAAAGAAAGTATCGAATCATACGAATAATCATTTTTGGAGGATGGTTTTTTGTTTTAAGTTTTGTAGTCTTACCCTTTTCAAACCATATAGTGATTCCTATTCTTGGAATGCTTTTCTTATCGATAGGAGAAATGATAATCTTTCCTTTTACTAATACTTATGCATTAAATCGGTCAAATAGAGGTAAAAAAGGAGATTATATGGCATTATATACCTTGACTTTTTCTTTGGGTATTATTATAGGTCCTAATTTAGGAATGCAACTCTCTAAACAATTCGGGTTTTCTACTACTTGGTTCGTAATGGCTTTTTTAATGCTAATTGGAAATGTTTTGTTCTTCCAATTAAAAAAAAATCAAAAAAGAGAATAGCTTAGGGTTTGTGTTTAATTGTATATCGTTATGAATATGAGTTATTTTCCAATTTCACCCATCTGTACGCCTTCAGAGTAAGCCACCTGAATTCTATGCTCACTAAAGGCGTTTTTAATATTTTTATAAGAATCATAGGTTACTTCCCAAAAATCATCGGGAAGCGCATAGGGTAAAACAGCTATTTCAATAGAATGTGAATCAAAATTTACAATACCTACTTCGGTTACCGGTTCCTTTAATATCTTTTCAATTGGAGCTAGTGCATTTTCTATAATACTTTTTACTTTTGGAAAGTCTTCATCATAGGGCATGGTCACTTTTAATTCGAGACGAATAATTCCTTTTTTAGAAAAATTAGTTACAATATCGTTTGTAATTTTACCATTGGGAATAATTAAGGTTTTATTTCCCGGCGTTGTAATTATCGTGTTAAAGACACCAATTTCTTCTACCTTTCCAAACTTATCTTCTATTCTTATCCAATCATTTACTTCATAAGGTTTCAGAGACAAAACAATCAAACCGGATGCAAAATTTCCTAAACTTCCTTGTAAAGCAAAGCCAATAGCAAAAACAGAAGCTGCCACTACAGCAGTAAACATTGAAAGGTTAATTCCAATAATACCGGCTACTGCAAATAATAGAACCACTTTTAGGATAACTACTATAATAGAGGTTAAAAAAGGACGTAAAGAATCTGAAAAACCTGCTTTTACAAGAGCTTTATCGAGAATTCTAGGAACTTTTTTTATCAATTTAAAGCCAATCCACAGTATTAATAAACCTAATAAAATTTTAGGAACGTAGGTTACGACACTATCCTGCGCTAAACCCAAATAATAATTAAAATCTTTTAGTGTTTCTTTCATGTTTTCCTATTAATTATTGCAAAAGTAATAATTTTACCAAGACTTCTTAATGGAAATTGGGAAAGAGGAGTCGGAGTGCGACTCTCCTTCGCTAGTCTTTCGCTTTCACCAATCAACAAACTCTTTTGCAAGTGCTTTGTTTATAAGTTTTCCATTTCTAATACTCGCGTAATCAGATGCTGATGAAAATTCCCAGTCTTGTGTGTTTTTCACCAACTTTGCTTTTAAAGGATTGTTATGTATATAATCAAAACAAACTTGAGGATATTGTCTTTTAGCTGGTTGAATATTTATTTTTGAACCAAAAAAAGAAGGTGTATTTCCGTCATAACAGGTAATGCACTCAGCTTTTGTTTTTTGTCTAAAAAGAGAACCTGATTTATTTTGTTGTTTGTTAATTGCTCTTGTATAAGAAGCTAACATAATTCCAATGGAATGGTTTAGGCTTTGAGTTGGTTTTGATTCAGAAGTTCTTTTTTTTTCAAGATGTTTAATATATACCATAAAATGAAAATGATTAGGCATTAAACACCAAGCTATAATATCTGTATATGGAAGCAAATGAGTATTTACTTTATTCAGAAAGAACAGATAGTTTTCTCTGCTAAAAAAAATCTTTTGTCTATTATTTCCTTGATTGAAAATGTGATAAAGATGTCCTTTTTCAAAATTCATATTTCTTTTTTTACGAAGTCTGAGTGGAGTCGGAGTGCGACTCAAAGTCGCGCCTCGACTCCGCCTAGCCTAGCCCTACATATTTCGTCTATACTGACCACCTACTTGAAATAAAGCACCTGTGATTTGACCAATTGTACAGACTTTGGCAGCTTCTATCAATTGTTCAAAAATGTTTTCATTAGCCAAAGATTTATCTTGTAAGAGTACTAGTTGTTCTTTCGACTCTTCGGCAAAAGCTTTGTGCATATTTTCG
>JAUVOS010000217.1 GCA_030599055.1 Lutibacter sp. | reverse complement strand
GTCGTGTGTAGGTAAAGGGAAGTAGATTGTTTCGGGATGTTCCGTCGAATAGGATGTAGTTCATCTTTTTGTTTTATCATTGAGACGTTGCACTGCAACGTCTTTACATTGTTGAGATGTTTTCTGCAACATCTGCTGTTTATTGAGACCTTGCCTGCAAGGTATTTACATTGTTGAGACGTTGCACTGCAACGTCTTTACTTAGATTGTTCAATTGCTTTTTCAATGCTAATTATATTCATGCTTTCCTGATCTTTCATAAAGGTTTCACCAGTAATTTGCTCGTATAATTCAATATATCTTTCCGATATTTCATTAATTTTTTTGTCGGTCATTTTGGGAACAGTTTGTCCTTTTTTTCCTTGAAAGTTGTTTTCTATTAACCATTCTCTTACAAATTCTTTGGAAAGTTGCCGTTGGGGCTTATTTTCTTTTTGTAGTTGCTCGTAGGTATCCACATAAAAATATCGAGAGGAATCAGGTGTGTGAATTTCATCTATCAACACGATTGCTCCATCTTTTTTCTTTCCAAATTCGTATTTGGTATCCACTAAAATTAATCCTTGTTTTGTAGCTAATTCCACTCCTCTTTTGTAAAGGGCATAGGTGTATTTTTCTAATTGTTCGTAATCCTCTTTACTGACAATTCCTTGCGCTATAATTTCCTCTTTTGAAATATCCTCGTCGTGTAAACCATCTTTTGCTTTTGTAGATGGTGTTATAATTGGGTTAGGAAACTTCTCATTCTCATTCATATCTTCTGGCATGGCAACACCACAGATATTTCGTTTTCCCAATTTGTATTCTCTTGCGGCATGTCCTACCAAATAACCTCTTATAACCATTTCAACCTTAAATGGCTTGCAATAGTGTCCTATTGCCACATTAGGATGTGGTGTTGCTAACAACCAATTAGGAACAATATCTTTCGTCGCAATCAACATCTTTTCAGCAATTTGATTTAAAACCTGTCCTTTATAAGGGATTTGCCTAGGTAATACTACATCAAAAGCAGAAATTCGGTCTGTGGCAATCATAACCAATAAATTACTGCCAATAGTATATACTTCGCGCACTTTACCGCGATAAAAATTGGTTTGATTTGTAAAATTAAAATCGGTATGGTTAACTGTTTTCATATTAATTTATAAATGTGTAGCTAGTACGCAAAGATAAAAGAATCTTTTATTCAAAAATGACTTACCAACAAGAAACTTTAAACAAGAAACATAAAACTTTTCAACTTTTAACTATCTTTACCCAATGGAATCAAAGACAATTTCAAAAGGAATTTTACAAGCTGTTGCTATACTAATTGGTGTATTAGCATTACTATTCTTTCTATATAAAATAAAAGCCGTTATCATTTACATTGCTATTGCAGCTGTTGTATCGTTAATTGCTCGGCCCATAATCCGTTTTTTCAAAAAATATCTAAAATTTAATAACACATTAGCTGTAGTAATTGCTATGTTTTTATTACTTTTAGTCCTTTTTGGAATTGGGAGCTTGCTTATTCCACTGATTATCAAGCAAGGGGAAAATTTGTCTTTACTCAATTCACAAGAAATAAAATCTAATTTTGAGCGATTGTACCACCAAGCAAACGAATATTTACTTTCACGTAATATCAACATTTTTGATGAAATTAAAGACATAGATTTTGCCGCTGGTTTCAAACAAATTCCTAATTTATTGAACACGTTTGTCTCGGCTTTTGGTAGCTTTACGGTAGGTCTTTTCTCTGTTTTGTTTATTTCTTTCTTCTTGATGAAAGATAAAGAAATACTCCATAAAGCCCTTTATGCTATCGTTCCAAATGGTAGCGAAGGACGTTTTACAAAATCATTCTCCAAAATAAAAGATTTATTGTCCAGATATTTTATTGGTTTAGTTTTTCAAATCACAATATTGTTTGTTATTTATACCGTTATACTTTTATTGGTTGGTGTTGAAAATGCTATTGTTATTGCATTTTTAGTGGCTTTACTAAACCTTATACCTTATATCGGACCTGTTATAGGTTTATTTTTAATTCTGTTTTTAACGATGACAAACAATGTGGGACTGGATTTCCGAACACAAATACTACCCACAGCACTTTGGGTTTTATTAGGTTATTCTTTTGCTCAATTAATTGACAACTTTATCAGTCAACCCGTGATATTTTCTAAAAGTGTAAAATCACATCCTTTAGAGATTTTTTTGGTTATCATTATTGGAGGCTTACTTTTTGGAATTACGGGTATGGTACTAGCAGTTCCTACATATACGGCTATAAAAGTGATTTTAAAAGAGTTTTTGGCTGAAAATAAGATTGTTAAATCGTTGACACGCCAACTTTAAATAAATTATTATGAACGATTTAGTATTATACATCATTATAACAGGAGTTTTTGGGCTCTTATTAGGTTTTATCATAGGAAAATTGCTTTTTCAAAGTAAATTCAAAGGAATTGAATCTACTCTAACTGCTCAAAAAAAGCAGTTATTAAAAGATACAGAGACTTTAAATAAAGAGATTGAAGAATTTAAAATATCCCTAAAACAAGAATCTGATAAACGTGAAAACCTTCGAATTTCGTTAACCCAAAAAGAAGCTTCCCTACAACATTTACAAGAAAAAAATCAAGAACAAAAAAATGAAGTTGAAAAACTCCAAGAAAAATTCACTAAAGAATTCGAAAACCTCGCGAATAAAATTCTAGAAGAAAAAACCAACAAGTTTACCGAGCAGAACAAAGAAAATTTAAAACAAATACTTACACCTTTAAACGATAAAATACAGTCGTTTGAAAAGAAAGTTGAAGACACACATAAAGAAAGTATCAGTCACCATGCTAGGTTAAAAGAGCAAATTATTGGACTTAAAGATCTCAATCAGCAAATGAGCAAAGAGGCTATAAACCTTACAAAAGCTTTAAAAGGCGATAGCAAAACCCAAGGAAACTGGGGCGAATTGGTTTTAGAGCGTGTTTTAGAAAAATCAGGTTTGGAAAAAGGGCGTGAATACGAAATGGAAAAGAGTTTTGCTATAGATGATGACTCAAAAAAACGACTGCGACCTGATGTAATTATTCATCTACCCGATGGTAAAAAAATGATTGTAGATTCTAAGGTTTCTTTAACGCATTACGAACAATTTGTAAATGCTGATGATGAAACCGAAAAAGAATCCTTTTTAAAACAGCATATCCAATCCTTAAATAGACACGTAGAACAACTCAGTGCTAAAAAATACGAGGATTTATACGAAATAGAATCACCTGATTTTGTTTTGCTTTTTGTACCTATAGAACCTGCTTTTGCCGTAGCTTTAAACAACGATAACCAACTATACAACAAAGCATTCGATAAGAATATTGTCATCGTTACTCCTTCTACCCTATTGGCTACACTTCGTACCATAGACTCTATGTGGAATAATGAAAAACAGCAGCAAAATGCTTTGGAAATTGCCCGTCAAGCTGGTGGTCTTTATGATAAATTTGAAGGCTTAGTAAAAGACCTAACGCAAGTAGGCAAACGTATGGACGATGCAAAAAAAGAATATAGCAATGCGATGAATAAATTAGTCGATGGAAAAGGCAATCTTATAACACGTGTCGAAAAACTAAAAATTATGGGTGCCAAAGCTAAAAAGGCACTGCCTGATACTATCATTCAAAGAGCAAATGATAATGAGTAAATAGTATTCAGTCTAGGTGTTTTCATAATAATCCAATAGCATTTAATTTTTTTCTGTATTCATTCAAGAGAATAACTTAATATATAACACCAAAGGTGCGATAATCATTAACATTGGGTGAAGCCAGGTAAATAGACAACAAGTAGG
>JAUVOS010000032.1 GCA_030599055.1 Lutibacter sp. | reverse complement strand
ACTCTTAAAAATTATTTCAATTTTTAAGTTAGCCGAACTAATCCCGCTTTTTTAGCGGGTTATTGGTTAATACCTCGACCTTCTAGGTCGATTCCTTTTATTGGGTTCAGGGTTCTACCCTGAGGTTTAATACCCTTTATTAACAGTGTTTCTGTTGTTTTTTTGAAAAATCATTGTTTTTATTAACAGTGTTGATAACTATTTGATACTAAGTGTTCTTGTTTTTATTTTTTAAGACTAAAATCCAGATGAATATCTTAATTGTGATCTAAAACCGGGACTATCCATGAAACCATCACCAAAAAACCAAGAGAGACTAACAGAAAATCTTAAAGAGCATATGATATTACTACAAGATAATCCACAACGAGTAAAAAAATATTTTAAACATCAAGATATTAAATATGCAGCATAATAACGGTCTATATCGGTCGGGTTAATATTATTTATTTCAATTCAAGTTCTTGTAATGTTGGCGAAGCACTTGCTCCTAAAGTGATGAGATTGATAGAAAACAAGTTTCCAAAAATGAAATTCTTTTATGTTGATAGAGAAATAAGTCCAGTTATAGCTGCACAATATTCCGTTTTTGTTGAACCCACAATACTAACTTTTTTCACTGGTAAAGAAACGATTCGAAAAAGCCGTCATTTTAGTATGGATGAGCTAGAGAATGCTATGTCAAGACCGTATTCAATACTCTTTGAATAAGTTTTATTGAAGAAAAAACCGCTTTTTTAAGGTTTCTAAATAAAAAATTATATATTTGTTTTCTAATTAATTGATTAGAATGTTTACAAATACAAAATATTGGTGGCTTTTAGTTTATTCGAATTTCGGGTAGATTAGGGGACTTATATGTATTTTTAAAAGCCTTGTCGGTTCTCCCGATAAGGCTTTTTTTTGTTCAATACAACTAGTAAAAAAAACAACAAACACAAAGAAATGTTCAAAACACAAACATATAGAGTACAACATAAAACTTTTAGTGCAGATTTAGTGACGCCAGTCGGTGTTTACCTTCGATTAAGAGATAAGTTTACACAAGTCCTGCTTCTAGAAAGCTCTGATTACAATAGTAATAAAAATAGTTATTCATTTATAGTGATTAATCCTCATAAATATTTTTCTGTAAATCAAAGTGAAATTATTATCGATGGAGATGCAATTGAAATCAAAGATAATAAAACTGTAAAAAAAACTTTAAAACATTTTTTAAAATCAATAGATGTAAAACAAGATGCGCTTACAAAACAGTTTAATGGCCTATATGGTTACACAAGTTTTGAAGCTGTCAAACATTTTGATAGTTTAAGGTTGAAATCAAAAGAAAAAAGAGATGATATACCACTTATGCATTACGGTTTTTTCCAATATATTATTGCTATCAACCATTTTAATGATGAATTAATTATCATGGAAAATGTTAAAAAAGGAGAACAATGTACACTCAAAACTGTTGAAAATATAGTTTTCTCAATGAATTTACCCAAGTATCATTTTAAGTTGAAAGACAAAGAAAATTCAACAGTTAAAGACGATGATTTTTTAGAACTAGTCAAAAAGGGAAAATTGTATTGTAAACTTGGAGAAGTTTTTCAAATTGTTTTTTCAAGACGCTTTGAGCAAAATTTTTTAGGAGATGAGTTTAATGTTTATCGTGCTTTGCGGTCTATTAATCCGTCGCCTTATTTGTTTTATTTTGATTTTGGAAATTTTAAACTATTTGGTTCTTCGCCAGAAAGCCAATTGGTCATAGCAAGAGGTAAAGCAACGCTTAATCCAATAGCTGGAACCTATAAGAAAACAGGAAATGACATAAAAGATAAAGTCCTAGAAAAACAACTAAGCCAAGATCAAAAAGAAAATGCAGAACACACGATGCTTGTGGATTTAGCCAGAAATGACCTTGGTCGATTTTGCCGAGAAATAGTAGTTAAAAAATACAAGCAAATACAACACTTTAGTCATGTGCTTCATATTGTGTCAGAGGTAGAAGGAGAGGTGACAGACAAAATGCAAGCAATAGATATTTTTGCAGCCACGTTTCCGGCCGGAACTTTAAGTGGCGCTCCAAAGTATAGAGCACTAGAATTAATACATAAACACGAACAGTACGAACGAAGTTTTTATGGAGGAACAATTGGAATAATAAGTTTAACAGGAGATATTAATACGGCAATAACCATTCGGTCTTTCCTAAGTCAAAACGGAAAGTTACAATACCAAGCAGGTGCAGGTATTGTGGTTGATTCTGTTCCTGAAAAAGAATTAAAAGAAGTAGATAATAAATTAGGGGCATTACGAAAAGCGATGAAACTAGCTGAAAATTATTAATAAAATGATATGAAAAAACGAATTTTAATACTAGACAATTACGACTCTTTTACATACAATCTTGTGCAGTATGTAATGGATTTAAGTAATGCGACAATAGTTGTAAAGCGCAATGATGAAATTACCTTAGAAGAGGTGCCAAGTTTTGATACAATTATATTTTCCCCAGGTCCCGGACTACCAGAAAATGCAGGTATTATGTTAGCTATTATTAAAAAACATGCCACAGACAAAAAAATGTTGGGCGTATGTCTTGGTTACCAGGCAATGGGAATGGCTTTTGGAGCTAAACTGACCAATCTTGATAAGGTGTATCACGGTGTAAAAACAAAGATTGATATAATAAGTGACTCAGATCCGCTTTATGATAACATCCCTAAACAAACAGAAGTGGGTAGGTATCATTCATGGGTCATAACACCAGAAACTTTAAGTGATGATTTTGAAATAACATCGATTGCAGAAAACGATACAATTATGTCAATAAAACACAAAAAGCATTCTTTGTGGGGTGTGCAATTTCATCCAGAAAGTATCATGACAGATGATGGAAAAAAAATGATTGCTAATTTTTTAAAGATATAATTAGATGAAAAACACACTAAACAAACTGTTTTCTCATCAAAGTTTAGATAAAGATGAGGCAAAAGAAATTCTAAAAAGAATTTCTCAAAAAGAATTTCCTGACACACAAGTCATGGCATTTCTAACAGTTTATCAAATGCGTTTGATTAGCGTTGAGGAATTAGCCGGTTTTAGACAAGCATTACTCGATTTAAGTATAAAGATAGATTTGAGTGAATTTAACAGCATAGATATGTGTGGTACCGGAGGTGATAGTAAGAATACGTTTAATATCTCAACACTGGCTTCGTTTATAGTCGCTGGTGCTGGTTATAAAGTAGCAAAACATGGAAATTATGGCGTGTCATCTATCAGCGGCTCCTCAAATGTCTTAGAATCTTTAGGCTATCATTTTACAAATGATGAAAAAATATTGCAAGACCAGATAAGAGATGCAAATATTACATTTTTGCACGCTCCTAAATTTCATCCTGCTATGGCAGCATTTGGTGCTATAAGAAAAGAGTACGCCATGAAAACCTTTTTTAATATGTTAGGGCCTATTGTGAATCCATCTTTTCCCCAAAACCAACTTGTTGGGGTGTTTAGCCTTGAGTTGGCTAGAATGTATCAATATATTTTTCAAGAAGAAAAAACGAGAAAATATGGAATACTCTATGGGGTAGATGGTTATGATGAAATCTCTTTAACAGATGATTTTGTCTTAAGGGACAATGTTGGTGTTCACCTACTAAGCCCTAAAGATCTTGGTCTTAAAATAATTGATCCAAAATCGATTTATGGTGGAGAAACTGTTGAAGAAGCAGCGCAAATATTTGAAAAAATCCTTAAAGGAAATGGAACAAATGAGCAAAATAATGTAGTAATAGCAAATGCTGCAATGGCAATTAAAGTGTTAAAAGGGGCAAATGTTACTTTTAAAATTTGTTTCGAAGAAGCAAAAGAAGCCTTGTTGAGCAAACAAGCCTATAAAAAATTAAAACTGATCGTAAACTAAAATGTAATATGGACATTCTTGAAAAAATAATCAATTATAAAAGGCCTTTTGTAGCCGAAAGAAAGGAGACAATTCCGATAAAGCTACTAGAAAAAAGTATTTATTTTGAAACTCCTATTGTGTCGATGAAAAAATATTTAATGCGAGATAATGCATCTGGTATTATTGCCGAATTTAAAAGAAAATCACCGTCAAAGGGATATTTAAATAAATATGCATCTGCCGAAGAAGTAACAATTGGTTATATGCAAGCTGGGGCAAGTGCTTTATCAGTTTTAACCGACGAGCATTTTTTTGGAGGAACGAATAAAGATTTAAGTATCGCGCGCACATTTAATTTTTGCCCGATATTAAAAAAGGATTTTATTTTTGACGAATATCAAATCTACGAAGCGAAAAGTGTCGGTGCAGATGTTATTTTACTAATAGCCGAAACGCTGACAAAAAACGAAATAAAACAACTTTCAAGCACAGCAAAATCTCTAGGTTTAGAGGTGCTTATGGAGTTGCATAGCAAAGAACAGTTATCAAAATTAAATGATAAAATTGACATACTAGGAGTCAATAATAGAGATTTAAAAACCTTCGAAGTAAGTATACAGAACTCAATTAAGCTGTCAAAGAGCTTGCCTGCTGAGTTTCTTAGAATTTCTGAAAGTGGTATCAAAAAAGCATCAGATGTGTTAACATTAAAAGAGCATGGGTACAATGGTTTTCTAATTGGTGAAAGATTTATGAAAACACCAAGACCACAACAAGCCTGTAAATCTTTTATAGAATCAATCAATATATAATGACAAAGAGTTTAAAAATAAAAGTTTGTGGAATGAAATTTCCAGAAAATATAAAGCAACTTCTCGCTTTAGAGATTGATTATATTGGCTTTATTTTTTATAAAAAATCAAAAAGGTATCTTGATAATGTTCCAGAAACGATTGATTATAAAAGCACTAAAAAAGTGGGTGTTTTTGTTAATGCTACTAAAAAAGAGATACTAGAAAAAGTGACAAAATTCAATTTAGATTACATTCAATTGCACGGCAACGAATCCCAGAATTTTTGTAAATCTTTGTTTGAAAAAGGATGTAAAATCATTAAAGCATTTAGTGTTGATGACGACTTTGACTTTTCAATATGTGAAAAATATGTAGCAGTAACCGATTTGTTTTTATTTGACACTAAAGGTGAAAATCCCGGTGGAAATGGACAGGTTTTTAATTGGGAAAAGATGACTTCTTATAAAATAAGTAAACCATTTTTACTGAGCGGTGGTATTAGTCCAAACCATGTTAAAGTAATACAGAATTTCTATCATAAACAATGTGTTGGTATAGATGTAAACAGTGGATTTGAAGATTTTCCAGGATTGAAAAACATAAAACGATTAAAAAGATTTATAGATGAAATACGAAGTTGATTTATTAGGCTTTTATGGTAAATACGGTGGCTCTTTTGTGCCCGAATTATTACATGCAAATATTAAAGAACTAGAAAACAATTATAAAAAAATAATTTCAGAAGTTGCTTTTCAAAAAGAATATTATTCTCTTTTGCAAGATTATGTAGGCAGACCTTCGCCTTTGTTTTACGCAAAACGTTTGTCTGAAAGGTACAAAACCAATATCTATCTAAAACGCGAAGATCTAAATCATACCGGTGCTCATAAAATCAACAACACAATTGGGCAAATACTACTAGCAAAAAGAATGAAAAAAAATCGAATTATTGCAGAAACAGGAGCAGGGCAACACGGAGTTGCAACGGCTACTGTTTGTGCGCTAATGGGTTTGAGTTGTATTATTTATATGGGCGAAAAAGACATTAAAAGACAAGCGCCAAATGTTGCTAGAATGAAAATGTTGGGCGCTCAAGTAAGGGCTGTAAGTTCGGGTAGTAAAACTCTTAAAGATGCCACAAATGAAGCAATAAGAGATTGGATAAACAATCCGATTGATACACATTATATCATAGGTTCTGTCGTCGGGCCACATCCGTATCCTGAGATGGTGACACTTTTTCAATCTGTGATAAGTGAAGAGATGAAAAAACAATTAATGGATAAAATTGGGCGCTCGTATCCAGATCGTATTATTGCTTGCATCGGTGGCGGAAGCAATGCCGCTGGAGCCTATTATCACTATCTTGATAACAACAAGGTTGAGTTAGTTTCGGTAGAAGCAGGCGGCTTAGGCATTCACTCCGGAAAATCTGCAGCTTCTAGCATTTTAGGTTCAGATGGTGTAATTCATGGTAGTTTAACCTTGTTGATGCAAGACCAAGATGGGCAAATAGAAGAACCATATTCTATCTCAGCAGGCTTAGATTATCCGGGTATCGGCCCATTACATGCTCATTTGATACGTACGGGAAGAACTAAAGTCCTGTACGCTACCGATTTGGAAGCATTGACAGCGGGTTTCTTATTAGCTGAATTAGAAGGTATCATACCAGCATTAGAATCAGCACACGCATTAGCAGCGCTCGAAAAAATTAACTTCCGAAAACAGGAACATACCGTTGTAAACCTTTCCGGAAGAGGAGATAAAGACATGCAGGCATATATGGAATATAAAAACAGAAAAAAAGATGGGAAAAAATAGACTTGACAAGTTATTTAATCAACAGAAAGAAGAGGTTCTAAGTATTTATATTACAACGGGCTACCCTAAGATTGATTCGATGCCGATTTTAGTAGAAGCACTAGCAAATTTAGGTGTTGACTTTATTGAAGTTGGAATGCCATATTCAGATCCGTTAGCTGATGGAGATACCATACAATACAGTAGTAGTATTGCCCTTAAAAACGGAATTAATTTAGACAAGTATTTCGAACAAGTACAATATGTTCGCTCAAAAGTAACTATCCCACTTTTGTTTATGGGATATTTCAATCAGTTGCTTAGAGTAGGAATTGATGCATTTCTTTCTAAATGTGTGCAAAGTGGTATTGACGGACTTATTTTGCCAGATATGCCCCCCGAACTATATGAAAAGAAATATAAAGCAACTTTTGAAAAATACGATTTGTCACTCTCATTTTTAATAACACCGACTACCTCTGATGAAAGAATTCGTTTGTTAGACAAACTTAGTACAGGTTTTGTTTATGTAGTATCTACGTCTTCTACAACAGGTAATGTTACTGCTTTTTCAGATGAGCAGGTACAGTATTTCAAAAGAATTAAAAAATTAAAACTAAATAATCCAACAATTATAGGTTTTGGAATCTCAAACCGAGAAAAGTTTTTGATTGCCAATAAGTTTACAAACGGAGCAATCATTGGTTCTTCATTTATTAAAGCATTGAAACACGCACAAAACATAAAAACTACAACAGAAGAATTTGTAACTAAAATTAAGAAAGGATGATAATAAAACTAGATAAAAATATAAAGAAAGAAGCAAAGAACTTAATATTACAAAAGTTACAAGATGTTGGATATAAATCAAATATCGTTACAACTAAATACGACAATTATATAATAGGAGTCGGCAGTAAACAATTTGATATTAGAAGTATCGGCTCTTTAGAGGGCATCAAAGATATTCATCGAGTTACTGCTGCAGCAAAACTCGTATCTAAAAAGTGGAAAACGCAAGACACCATCATCGATTTGGGCGATTCGGTAAAGATTGGTGGCGGTAATTTTCAAATTATGGCAGGTCCTTGCTCTATAGAATCTGAGGATCAAATCGAAAAAACCGTTCAACACTTGTTAGAAAATAACATTAAAATAATGCGCGGTGGCGTCTATAAACCTCGTAGTTCTCCTTATGCGTTTAGAGGTCTAGGAATTGAAGGACTAAAACTTTTTTATAAGCATTGTCATGCAAATGGAATAAAAATTATTACAGAGGTAATGATGACTAGCCAAATAGAATCTATGTATGAGTATATTGATATTTTTCAAGTAGGAGCAAGAAATTCTCAAAACTTCAATCTTCTTGATGCATTAGGAAAACAAGACAAGCCAATTATGTTAAAGCGGGGTTTATCAGGAACTTTAGATGAGCTGTTGGCAAGCGCAGAATATATCTTTTCAAATGGAAATGAAGATATCATGCTCTGTGAAAGAGGAATTCGAACCTATGAAAATTCCTATAGAAACACTTTTGATATTAATAGTATTCCTGTTTTAAAGAAAAAAAGTCATTTGCCGGTTATTATTGATGCCTCGCATGGAGTTGGTATTCGAGAGTTTGTAGAACCCATATCTCTAGCAGGGATTATTGCTGGTGGCGATGCAGTAATTACTGAAGTTCACGAAATACCTCAAATAGCCTTTTCTGATGGCGCGCAAACCTTAAGCCATTTAGAAGCGAATAAATACTATCAGAATGTTAGAAATACCGTAGCATTTAGGGAGAAATTGATTCAGTTTTAAATATTTTTCCAGTAAAAATAATAGAACAATACAGGCAACTATGGCAAATAGAGAAAGCTTTTATAATATCAAAAATAGATTTAAAAGTTCGTCCAATCTATCATTATAAAGCAGATAGAATAAAAGCACATTTAATAATCTCATTTAGTAGTTATAAACTCTACAAAGAACTGGAAAGACAGCTAAAAGAAAAACAAACTGGATTAAGTCCTGAAAAAGCTCTAGATATATTAAAATCAATTTATGAAATTAATACTGTTTTACCTGAATCAGGACAACTAAGACAAATTGTTCTTGCAAGAACTAAGGAGCAAAAGAAAATTCTGGAAGTATTTAATATTGAATTTTACGTTGGGTGGCCCATATGGCGAAGACAGGAAATAATGTAAAACTCAATACATTTGTTTGAAAAATTCTTTTTTATCCCACTTCAAAAGTTCTACCCTCAACTGCTAATATGGAAGGAGGAAAAGCTTTTTGAGCTTCTTTTTGGAATGCTGATAAATCTCTATATCTATTGGAGTAATGTCCTAACAATAAAATTTTAACGTGCGCTTTAGCAGCTATTTTTCCAGCTGAATAAGCTGTACAATGTCCTGTTTTTTTTGCTAGTTCTTTTCTATCTGATAAAAAAGTTGATTCGTGATAGAGCATGTCAACTCCTTTAATTATATCAATAATTCTTTTATAGTATGCGGTATCACTACAGTAGGCATAACTTTTTGTCTTTGGGGGAGGAAATGTAAGTTCTATGTTTTTAATAATACTCCCATCTTTATTAATAAAGTCTTTCCCTTTTTTTATGTTGTAGTAATCACAGGTTTCAATTTCGGAGAATTTTTCAACGGCATCTATATTGAGTTTTCGTAGCGCGGGTTTCTCTTTAAACAAGAAACCATTTGTGTAAATCCTATGCTTTAATGGAATGGTATAAACCTTTACTTTTTTATCCTCATATATAAGCTCACTATTTAAACTATTTAGTTCGTGAAATACTATTGGATACCCAACTCTAGACTGGGAAAAATTCATTTGAAGTTCAATTATTTCCCGTAATCCTTTTGGCCCATAGACATGTAATTCCTTTTCTCTGTTTAAAAGTCCAAATGTTGATATCAAACCTATTAAACCAAAATAATGATCACCGTGTAAATGAGAAATAAAAATATGTTTGATTTTAGCAAAACTTATTTTATATTTTCGCATTTGAACTTGTGTGCCTTCGCCACAATCAATTAAAAAATGATGGTTTTTTATTTGTAAAACTTGAGCAGTTGGATGTGCATTAACGCGAGGAGTTGCTGAGTGACAACCCAAGATAGTAAGTTTTAAACTCATTTGATAAACAATAAATACTAAACCCTTAGGAATAGGTTGATTAAAAGCCTAAATCTCTTCCGATTTCATCCATTTCAATTATATCCAAGGCCTCTATCATTGTGGGTGCAACAACCAATTCATCTGGTAATTCGTCAATATTAACACCATTAGCAATTATAACAAAACTTGTCCCTTTTGCGATATGAGCTTTTGCAGTGCTTAGAAATACTAATATTTCTGTAACTTTTCCTATGAGTATTTCACTCAAATCAACGATAACATTTTTACGCAAAAGCCCTGGATAATCATTCTTAAACTGTGCATAAAAATCTTTAATACTTTCTTGTTTGGGTCCGACAATGATATTTTTTTCTTTATTCATAATTTCAAACATGGCTATTCTCGTTTTATTTGTTGGGCTAATAAATATACTACTGCCATTCTGGTGGCAACTCCATTTTCAACTTGATTTAAAATAATTGAATGCCCAGAATCTGCAACGTCACTTGTGATTTCAACACCGCGATTGATAGGTCCTGGATGCATTACAACAATTTCCTTGCCAAGTTTACTTAATAGATGCATATTTACCCCATATAGTTGCGTGTATTCTCGTGTAGATGGAAAATATTTAACATCCATACGTTCGTGTTGTACACGTAAAATGTTTGCAACATCACACCATTGTAGTGCTTTTTCGAGATTATATTCTACTTCAATTCCTAATGAAGTAATGTGTTTTGGAATGAGGGAAGGAGGTCCACAAACCTTTACTTTTGCTCCGAGTAGTTTTAAAGCGTAAATATTTGATAAAGCAACTCTTGAATGTAAAACATCACCAATGATAACTACATTTTTACCGGTAACACTTCCTAATTTTTCACGTATTGAGTAGGTATCTAAAATTGCTTGTGTAGGGTGCTCGTGTGTTCCATCACCTGCATTTATAATACGAGCTTCAACATGTTGTGATAAAAACTCTGCTGCTCCTACATTAGGATGTCTCATAACCACCATGTCCACTTTCATAGCCAATATATTGTTGACCGTATCAATAAGCGTCTCTCCTTTTTTTACAGATGACTGACTTGCAGAAAAATTAATTACATCAGCAGAAAGTCGTTTTTCTGCTAGTTCAAAAGATAATTTTGTACGAGTGCTGTTTTCAAAAAATAAGTTGGCGATGGTTATATCGCGTAAAGATGGGACTTTTTTAATGGGTCGATTTATAACTTCTTTGAAATGATCAGCAGTTTCATATATTAATTCTAGATCTTCCCTTTTTAAATTTTTAATACCTAGTAGATGGGGAACACTTAGTTGCTTCATTTTTAGTTGTTTTTTTGAATAAGATGTATGGCATTTTTTGATTTATCTTCATGCCATTTGACCAAAACTTTTTCGTTGTTAACAGCATCTACTTGTTTTCCTAGATAAGTCGGTTGAATGGGTAGGTTTCTGCTAAAACGTCGATCTATTAATACTAGTAATTCAATATCAGAAGGTCGTCCATACGATTCAATCGCAGTGAGTGCTGCTCTAATACTTCTACCCGTAAAAAGTACATCATCGATTAATACAACTCTTTTGTTTTCTAAGATAAAATCAATTGAGGTTGTGTTTGCTTGCAGTGGTTCATCTCTTCGTCTAAAGTCATCTCTGTAAAAAGTAATATCTAATTGACCCGTAGCCAAATTTGTAATCCCTTTTTCGGTTGTCAAAATAGTTTGTAAACGTTTTAATACAGCTATACCTCGTGGTTGAATACCGATTAAAACAGTGTCAGAAAAATCGCCATGATTTTCGACTAGTTGGCAGGATAAACGATGCAAAATGATGTCAATTTCCTTAGAATCCAATAAAACTTTAGTACTCATAGAGTTTAAACTTCTTTGGGAAACAAAATTACATTTTTTATAAACGTGTACTACTTAATTCTAAAAAAAGTTTTGGACATTTTATTGTTAATAAGTGTAGATGTGTGCTTTTTGCGTATCTAATTCATTGTATTTCTTTGCCTAATTGCTTCGAAAATAAGAATTCCAGAAGCTACTGATACATTCATTGAATCAATTTTTCCGCGCATGGGGATGATTATACTTTGTGTATCATTTTGAAACCATTCATCTGATAAACCCGTCGCTTCTGTTCCCACTACAATTGCTGTTGCTTTTGTGAAATCTTGTGTGTGATATACTTTTGCACCCTCTTTTAAAACTGCACAAAAAATGGCAATATTTTTTTCTTTTAAATAGGAAAGTATTTCTGTGCTACTGCCCATTGCAATTTGGTTTGTAAATACACAGCCTACACTTGAACGTATAATATTAGGGTTATATAAATCTGTTTTGGGATTAGCAATAAATACAGCATCTACACCTGCAGCATCTGCTGTTCGTAAGAGAGCGCCAATGTTTCCCGGTTTTTCAGGAGCTTCTGCAACTAAAACTAAAGGGGCTTTACCACTAATTTTTAATTGTTTTAAATAATGATTTTTTGTTTTGACAACACCAATAATACCTTCTGTACTATTTCGATAGGCCAATTTTTGATAAACTTCCTGAGTAATTTCAATTATCCTTATCGATGCTGTATGAGCAATTTTTAAAACTTGACCTGAGTCTATAATTTCAGGAACAAATAAAACCGTTTCAACTTGATAGCCACCTGCAATGGCTAGACTCAATTCACGCAAACCTTCAATAACAAAAAGTCCAGTTTTCTTTCGTTCACGTGCTTTGTCTTGCAACTTTAGTAATTGTTTGACTAGCGAATTTAGTGGACTTGATATTTTTTTATACATCAGTTATCCTTTTTATTTACCAAATAACCCACCATTTCATTATAACTTTGAATACCTGTTTTTTGACGATTTGCTTTTAAATAGATATCATAAAAGCGTTTAAAAAAGGGTTCTAACGGATTGTGATAACTATCCCAAAAATCATGATTCCTTTGTATGTTTTTACGCACACCAACATGTAGTTTCTTATAGTTCTCTTTGTATAGATCTTTATCGTATTGCGCAATGTTAAATAACAAGTAACGCACGGCTAAAAGCTCACCTGAATAACGAAAATATATATCTTCGCTATTTGTACAGGCCAAATAACCAATATAGTTTGCTTCATCTTCTGATGCATATCCTAATTGATGCGCCATTTCATGACAAGTTGTATATGGAAATATCGATTTAGGAATTTTTTTATTTACCTGAGATTCACCTGTAAATGGGTTTAAATAGCCCGAAAATCCCATATAACTTAAAATAGTGCTCAATAGCGAATTTTTTATAGATTTTCTTTTAAAGTGGAAATCTAGACTATCAATAGTCAGATCTTTATATTCTACACTCGCCATTTTATAAATTTTCCTCCTTTTATAAGGTATTTCTACAGCGACTGAATCATTTTGAACAATTAATTGATGGATTCCATTTAGTTTGTTTATATGTTGTTGGCTCGTTGCAATTAAGGCTTCTTGTGTGTATTCTAAATTACTTATTCCCATGCGTTCATAAAGAGGCAAACGGTAATAATTAAAGCCCCATAACATATGAAATGCAAAAAAAACAATTGATAAAAAAGCGCCCATACGGTATAAGTGCTCTCTAAAAGGAGATATATGTGTTAGTATAAGCAACCAAATCCAACGGACTATAATAAAGATTAATAAAAGGTATAAAATATCTCCAATTGAAATAGGAATCCATCCTAAAAGCTTTCTTAAGAATCTTGAAATTACAGGGTAAATACCATTAGAATAGTATTTTTCAACCCATTCTGATTTTTGAGATATAAATCCTACAAATACTATTTGTAAGATTAAAAAAGCACTGAGAATTTTGTTTGTGATATAGTCCTTCACCCTTTGTAAAATTATAATTTGCAAAGTACGAAAAAATCTGATTTTTGATAGACCAATCCTAATATGGTTCCATTATTAAATAATAATAATTAGGGTATATTTATAAGTAAAAAACATGAAATCAAAGCCTTAGCGTTTTTTGTTTAACTTAATAATAAAGCTTAAAAAGTACTATTAACAATTTTGAGTTTTTATGAACAGTCTTTTAAACAAGTTGTTTAAAATTAAATGAGAGGGAATAATATCGAAACTGAAAACGAAATAGTACATTTGCCCAATGGAGAAAATTCAATCTGAAAATAGAAATATCAAGAAAAAAGGAACTATTGTTTCATTAGAAAAAGGAAAATTACCACCTCAAGCCATTGATTTAGAAGAGGCTGTTTTGGGTGCCATGATGATTGATAAAGAGGCAATTGATACGGTGATAGATATTTTGCATGCCGATGTTTTTTACAAAGAACAGCATACCTTAATTTACAATGCTTTGTTTCAATTATTTCAAGCATCACAACCTACAGATTTATTAACAGTCTCCGACCAAATGCGTAAAGATGGTACTTTAGATGCTATAGGAGGAGATTATTATTTAATAAATTTAACCCAAAAAGTTGCGTCATCTGCCCATGTGGAATACCATGCAAGAATTATTTTAGAAAAATATATTAAACGTAGTTTGATTGGTATTTCGAGCGAAATAATTGAAGAATCTTATGATGAAACAGCTGATGTTTTTGATGTTTTGGACGGTGCCGAAGCAAAGTTATTTGAAATATCGCAAGGAAATTTAAAGAAAGCTTCAGAAGATGCACAAACGCTTGTTTCACAAGCAATCAAAAAAATTGAGGAGATATCTAAACAAGAGGGGATGAGTGGTGTGCCTTCCGGTTTTACAAAAATTGATGCAATAACAGCAGGTTGGCAGGATTCTGATTTAGTGATTATTGCTGCTCGTCCGGGTATGGGTAAAACAGCTTTTGTAATGTCGATGGCAAAAAATATGGCTATTAATTTTAGTATTCCGGTGGCTATTTTTTCTTTGGAGATGTCATCTGTACAGTTAATAACAAGAATGATATCCAGTGAGACCGGTTTAACTTCTGAAAAATTACGAAAAGGAGATTTACTTCCGCACGAATGGGAGCAATTAAATGTTAAAATAAAAAACTTAACGAAAGCACCTATATTTATCGATGACACACCCTCATTATCCATCTTTGATTTACGTGCCAAAGCACGACGATTAGTATCACAGCACGGCGTAAAAGTTATCATCATTGACTATTTGCAATTAATGACAGCGGCAGTTAATAACAAATCTGGTAATAGAGAACAAGAAATTTCAACCATATCACGTAATTTAAAAGCCTTGGCAAAAGAACTTAGTGTACCCGTGATTACTTTATCTCAGTTATCTCGTGCCGTTGAAACCCGTGGAGGTCTAAAACGACCCTTGCTTTCTGATTTACGTGAGTCAGGTGCCATCGAACAAGATGCTGATATCGTGTCTTTTATTTATAGACCGGAATATTATGGTTTAGTAGATTGGGATGATGAAGAAAGGACGCCTTGTGGTGGACAAGCAGAATTTATATTTGCAAAACATCGTAACGGTGGTTTAGATAATATTAGATTAAAATTTACAGGGCATTTAGCAGAATTTTCTGACCTTGAGGAAAGTTT
>JAUVOS010000177.1 GCA_030599055.1 Lutibacter sp. | reverse complement strand
TCTTGACTAAAACATGTATTAATAGTGATTAACAAACAAAGACTAAGGAAAATGGATTTTTTCATGATATTATATTTAGATTTTCTATGATGTACAATGGTATTTAAAAATGTTTTTCAATGTATTTTATCATTTGTTGGTAGTCGTCTCTTTTCAGCTATAAATTGCAGGAACTATATTTAATTCTCTAGTAATACATTCAACTAATCAACTAATGACTGATAAATCAATACCCTCAGTTTATCATGATCATCAAGCCCTTTAGCAGGTCTCAATTGTGTAAAATATGTGACAACAAGATCCTCTTCAGGATCTATCCAATAAGTAGAATGATAGGCTCCACCCCAACCATATTCTCCTTTTGAACCCATCGTTCCTCTTAATCCTAAATCTTCCAAAATTCTAAACCCCAAACCAAACCCAGTCCCCTTCGACCAGGGAAATGTTACCTCTCCCAGATGGTTTACTGTCATTAGTTCTACGGTTTTCGATGAGATTATTCGCTTTCCGTTGAATTCCCCACCACAAAGCATCATTTGCAAAAATTTTGCGTAATCTTTTGCGGTGCTTAGATAACCAGCACCACCTGAAAAACTTCTGCGTGGTCCATTCACATAGGCGCCCTGCCCAACCATCCCTCCTGGATCTGGAGCACGTAACAGGCCATCTTTAGTTGAAGAGTAAACTACCGTAAGCCGGTCACTTTTATTTTTTGGTAGATAAAAGTGAGTATCATTCATGCCCAAAGGATCAAGTATGCGAGTTTTAAGAAACGTGTTTAATGGTTCTCCTGATACCACTTCAATTAATGCTCCAAGAATATCCGTATTGTAGCCATATACAAATTTTTCTCCTGGTTGAGCTTCAAATGGTAAACTGGCCATTCTAGATACTGTCGATTGTATTGGCTCATCCCGATTCGCAAAATACCAACCCTGAATTTTGGCTTCCTTCCAAATATCGCTAGCTATCCCACTTCCATATCCAATTCCTGATGTATGAGTAAGCAAATCACGAATGGTAATTGGTCTATTTGCTTTCTCAATTTCATATTTACCTTCTTCCTTTAAAACAGCAACCGTAGTTTCGTTGTAAGCAGGTAAATAATTTCCTATTGGGTCAGTAATTAACAATTTACCCTCCTCCTGAAGTATCATAGCTCCAACACTTACGATTGCTTTCGTTTGTGATGCAATTCGAAAAATGGAATTATCTTGCATTAGTACATCATTTTCTATATCACTTTTTCCAAAAGATTTAAAATAAGCAATCTGACCTCGCCTTGCTACCAAAGCTACCGCACCGGATAATTCTCCATTGTCCACATATTCTTGAATAGTATTTGTTAAAAATTGTAACCTTTCAGATGACATACCAACTTTTTCGGGTTCTACTCTTATAAATTCCTGAGCAGATATGTTGAAATGATAAATGAACGCTAAAAATAACGTTATGAGCTTAATTGAATATCTTATTTTCATAATAATGAATTTTGAATTTAATATCAATCTGTATGCTTAAATAACCTCTAACGATAAGTATATAAAAGCTGGCGGTTGTGTAGCACTTTCCTGCAAAGTTACATAAAAAAGTGAAGCGACTACAGTCCTTAAATTGATTGCTTTCACACCTATTCATATATAAAATGTTTCAGCTGCCATTACTCAATTTTTTTTACTAAAACAACTATTAGAAACTACGATTGTATTGATTTTAAGTTATATAACGAATGTTTTCTAAACCTTATATTGAAGATTTAGTCTAAAAATAATTAATAAAGTAAAACATATGTAACGTTTTTAACATATATTACTGTAAATAGTTAAGTAATAAGTAATAAATTTGACGAATAAGGTAATTATTAAGGATAAATGGAGTTATTAATAAAAATAATATAAAGATATGAGTAAATTAAATTCACTGGCAATAAGCGATAACGGATTTATATTTAAACCGTCTACAGGTGAGTCTTTCACAACAAATGAATTAGGTTTACTAATAATTAACTATTTAAAAGAAGGAAAGTCAGCTGATGAGATAATTAGTGAAATTACTGAAGAATTTGATGTAGATACTATTTCTGCTGGTCGAGATCTGTATGAATATCTAGATTTTTTGAAACGTGAAAATATGCTAGATTAAGTTATGGAAAACAAAAAATTAACCATAGCTATTACTGGGCTAAATAATATTGATAGTCCGGGTCCAGGAGTTCCTGTAATTCGTGGAATAAAAGATTCAGGAATAAATGCTCGAATTATAGGCTTGGCGTATGAGAATTTAGAACCTGGAATTTATATGCCAGAATTAGTTGATAAAACCTATCTAATGCCATTTCCTTCAACAGGAAGTGAAGCATTTTTAGAGCGTTTAGAGTATATCCACAAGAAAGAACAAATAGATATTATTATTCCAAATTTTGATTCTGAATTGTATCTATTTATAAAATTTAGTGATCAACTATTAAAAATGGGAATTCATGCTTTTTTACCTACAATGAATCAGTTTGAAGAACGTCATAAAGATAATTTACCTGAATATGCCAAAAAATACAATATTTTAGTCCCTGATAGCAAGCCAATTATGAATAGTGATGAGCTATCAAATTTACCAAAACCATTGTCGTATCCGTATTATATAAAAGGTAAATTTTACGAAGCTTTTAAAGTTGTAAATAAAAGTCAAGGAGTTTATTATTTTAATAAATTAAGTGCAAAATGGGGACTTCCAGTAGTTGTACAACAAGCAATTCACGGTACAGAAGTTAATGTAATTGCATTAGGTGATGGTGAAGGAAATACCGTTTCAGCAGTTGCAATGCGAAAACAATATATTACAGATAAAGGTAAAGCCTGGGGAGGAATTACATTAAACGATGAACGCTTATTAGAAATTACACACCATATAATAAAAGAAACAAAATGGCGTGGAGCTATGGAACTTGAATTGATAAAAACCGATGATGGCGATTATTATCTAATTGAAATTAATCCACGAATTCCAGCTTGGGTTTATTTAGCTGTAGGAGCAGGGCAAAATATTCCTGAAATGGTTTGCCGTTTAGCTATGGGAGAAGAAGTAAAGCCTGTAACAGAATATGAATACGGTAAAATGTTTATTCGCTATTCTTGGGATTTAATAGGCGATATAGCCGATTTTGAGAAAATAATAATTTTTGGAGAACTATAAAATTAAAAAAAATGAGTAAAAAAATATATGAACGCCCAGTATTACGAAAAGTAGTAGAGGGTGTACCAAATAAATTTGGAAGTTTAAAAAGATTACGACCAATAAGTACTATTGATGATGTAGAAATTGACAGCCTTATTGAAAAATATGGTTCACCTGTATTTGTGCTTTCTGAAAAAACAATTAGAGAAACGTATAGAACAGCATATCGTGCTTTTTCAACTCGATATCCAAAAGTACAATTTGCGTGGTCATACAAAACCAATTATTTAGATGCAGTTTGTCGTGTTTTTCATCAAGAAGGTGCTTGGGCTGAAGTAGTTTCGGGGTTTGAATACGAAAAAGCTATAGACAATAATACGCCAGGAAACAAAATTATATTTAACGGTCCTGATAAAAGTGAAAAAGATTTAATAAGAGCCATCAATAATAAATCATTAATCCACATTGATCATTTTGATGAATTATACTCAATTATTGGATTGGCTGAAGAACTAAAAGAACGTCCACAAGTTGCAATTCGTGTAAATATGGATACTGGGATTATTCCACAATGGGATCGTTTCGGATTTAATTATGAAAACGGAGAAGCTTGGAATGCCATAAATCGTATTCTTTCAAGTGGAACTATGGATTTAATAGGTTTACATATTCATATAGGAACATATATTACAATGTCTAAAGCCTATGCAAATGCTGTTGAAAAGTTATCTGCTTTAGCAAATAAAACATACGATCGTTTTCAAATAAGTATTGGTTATATTGATGTTGGTGGAGGTTTTGCTTCTCAAAATACGTTGCAAGGTGCGTATATGCCTGCAACAGATACAACTCCAAGTTTTGATGATTATGCACATTCAATAACGACAGCTATGACTGCTGCTGATTTTCCGAATAACGAAACACCAATGCTTATTTTAGAGACAGGACGAGCACTAATTGATGATGCTGGTTGGCTAGCAGGTACTGTATTGGCAAATAAACGTTTAGCTGACGGTAGAAGATCTATGGTAATTGATGCTGGTGTAAATTTAATGTTTACAGCTTTTTGGTACGATCACGAAATTTATCCAGTGCATGAATCAAGTTTTCAATCTGAACCAACAACTATTTACGGACCTTTATGTATGAATATTGACGTAATTAGAAAAAATATTGATTTTCCACAATTGAATAAAGGAGATCATTTTGTGGTGAAAAGGGTAGGAGCATATACCATGACACAATGGATGCAGTTTATTACGTACCGTCCAAATATTGTTTTAATTGATGAAAAAGGAGAAGTACATTTGGTTAGAAAACAAGAAGATAAAGAAGTATTTAGAAGACAAGAATTAGTGCCTGAACACCTTCAAAATAAATAGAAAAAGACATTAATAAAATGTCAGTCTGAGTTTGTCGAACACGATTAAAATAAATACTTTGACTACGCTCAGTACAGGCGAGCTCAGTGTGACAATAGAAAAAATGATGCCTTACTAGTTAAAACAAGTATCAGATACATTAATGTAAATATGAAACAAAAGCTAATAGAAAAAATCCTTTTTGTTGGAGAAGCTACATTAACTAGCTATTCTCAGATTTTTTTTACTGAAAATAAAATCTTAGCGTTAATTTTAGTGTTGGTTAGTTTTATTGATTGGTGGACTGGATTAAGTGGACTGATAGCTGTTTTAACAGCTATAGGATTATCAGAAATTTTTAATTATTCAACAGTAATAACAAGAAAAGGCTTATATAGTTTCAATGCGTTGTTAGTAGGCTTAGGTGTTGGAACTTATTTTTTACCTGGCATAGAAGTGCTTTTGCTAATTGTTGTAGGTGGTGCTATTGCTTTTTTTAGTACTATTTTTTTAATGGGAATTTTCGAAAAATATAAATTACCATTTTTAAGTATTCCGTTTTTATTGGCTATGTGGCTACTATTGTTAGCTTTCCCTTCATTTACAGGAATTACATTAAACATGGAAACACTGTATCCTTCAAATATGTTTTTCAAAATAGGAGGGAATACACTTGTAGTAATT
>JAUVOS010000080.1 GCA_030599055.1 Lutibacter sp. | reverse complement strand
TTAGATTAAATATTTATTTTTGTCCACAGCCCACAGCCCACAGCCCACAGCCCACAGCCCACAGCCGTTACTCTTTACACCTCTACAATTCCATTTTTAATAGCATACATTACTAAACCAATACGATTTTTAACATTTAATATATCAAATAAATGTTGCCGATATCCATCTATTGTTTTAGGGCTTAAAAACATTTCATCTGCAATCTCTTTGTAAGTTTTTTCCTCGCAAGCTAACTTTATAAAGCGAATTTCATTTTCTTTTAATTGAATCCTCTCCTTTTTCTTAGAATCATCATTTAATGACTTCATCAAAGTATTCGCCACTTGTTCTGTGTGAAAGTAGCCTTGTTCAAGTACCGTATCTAAGGCTTTTTTAAGTAAACTGGGTTGGATATCTTTTAGCAAATAACCTTTGGCTCCATTCCGAAGCATATTTAATATTGTTTTCTCATCATCTTCCATTGATAATGCGAGTACTTTTGCATCGGGTTGGTATTTTTTAAGCCATTTCATTGTAGCAATACCATCCATAACGGGCATTTTTACATCTAGTAAAATAATGGCCGGCAAAGCCATGCCTGCTGCTAATTTATCTACCAATTCAGAGCCATTTTGAAAAGTGTATTTAACGGTATATTCATTATAAGAATCTACTAAGCTAGCTAAAGACCTAGCAAAGAGTAAATGATCATCAACGATTATTATTTCATGTGTTTTCATCTCATTATTTTTATATGTTTCCAAAGGTATTTAAGCGTATAATTTAATACATGCTCGTTACATTACTTTTTTTAATTGGATAAATCAATTTCATTTCAGTTCCATTTTTATCGGAATTAAATTTTAATTTTGTTTTTATCAATGCAGCTCTACTTTTAATATTGATTAAGCCAGATCCCTTTTTTGCTTCAATAATATTAAAGCCTTGCCCATTATCTTTTACGAGAATTCTAAGGTTATTGGGTGAATAATCTAATGTAACAGTTAGTAGGGTAGCTTTCGAATGTTTAATTGTATTTGAAAAAAATTCTTGTATCATTCTAAATAAGATGATTTCATCTTTTTGTGGAATTTCAACAGTCTTACCACTGATAATGAATTCTGTTTTAATAAATTTTAATTTATTAAAACGATCAATTTCTACTTGTATCGCATCTGTAATACCTAAATTATTAATTACTTCGGCATTTAAGGTTTTAGAAAGTGCGCGTATTTCTTGTAAACTATCTCCGATAATATTACTTATTTCCATTATTTTATCAGCATTATTAACAGATTTAGGCTGTAAAATATTCAACTCAAGGCGTGCTAAAGAAAGGAGTTGCCCTACATTGTCATGCAGTTCCCAAGCAATATTTTTTAGGGCACTTTCCCTAATCTCAATTTGAGACTTGGTTAGTGTTTTTTCAAACTGTTTTTCCTGTTCTTTTTCACGCATATAAAATGACAACTTCTTTTTTTGAAACAAATAAAAAAGTGTGATAGCCATGGCTAGTACTGTTAAAAGTACGATGGCTGAAGAAATTATAACTATTTGTATTTCATTGAGCTCCATATAAATCCATAAATAAATAATAAGTACATGATAATATTTGAGGTATATTGAACCGCCATAATAATGGAACCTTCGAGACCAGGAATAAGTTTTCTAATTGCAAATGAAGGTAAAGGAATGATGTTATAAAACAAAAGCCCTAAACTAACCCAAAAAATTAAGTACTTTCCCGCATACAAAACTTTATCAGATTGAAACATTTCTAACAAAAATAAAAATATAAAAACAATGAGTATTATTCCTCCAAAAACAAAGGGAAAAGTTTGATAAGTGTTTATTGATTCTGATGATGACAAAAAGTTTACCAAAAAATAAATTTCGTATAAAACCCCTGTGAATAAGAGTAATTTTTTGGTCTTTTTATTTTCAATATATTGATAAAAAACATACAAATAGAAAAGTATTTCAATATTAATTCCGATGTTGTACCACCATGTGCTTGTGTTTGTTAATTCGAACCAGGGCATAAAATCAGCACCGATTTCTAAGATAGTTGCATAGGATAGATAGTAAGGTAGATATTTAAGTGGCGTGTTCTTGTACTTGTTTAAAGTAAACCATGCAACAATTGTTGTTATTAATAGTGTTAGATTACTTATATCTCCAAAGTTGAAACTCATTGTAGTATTCAAATATTTTTTATATCAAAAAAAGCTTTTTATGCATGAAGAGTCCCTCTATTTAAAATAGCACCCAATTCATCAGACTTTGTTATGTTGCTTTCAAGGATCTTAAGATCTGTAGGGCTATTATCTTTAGATAATACAGGGTCAAAATCAATATGTTTGTCATTACTTAAATAAGTAGGTGTCAAAGCCAAAGTCAATTGCTTTTTATCTAAAGTTTGGGCTACCATATGAAAACGAATACCTGATATTAGAATATTATTATTTCTTGCTTCTTTTTCAATATAATCAATATAATCTTTTAGATTCTGAAAAGACCACCATACAGATTCTGTCTCTTGAGTGCCTAACTTACTTTTGATAGTTGAATTAAATTCATCACGCATTTCATTAAATTCTTTAAGACTGATCAAATTTTGTGGTACACTCATAACTTTAGGTTTTTATAATTAATAAGTATCAAAGGTATTTATAATATTGATATAATAAAAATATGGAAAAAATGAGTATAAGCATTTGCTTAGGCGTATTTAAGTAAAGAGTTGTTAAACAGCCATATACGATATTATCGATATATTTAATTCCTTATGTTGTTTTTAAAAAAGGGGAAAAACCCCTTTTTTAAAAACAGGGTTTTTCCTCTTGTTTAAAAGACCAAAATAAACAAATATTTGTACTCAGAAACGCATACTGTTTCTTATGGGGGGAATTGTAAAGAGAAAGTGAGTTGCTACGAAATCGAATTGCTATGAAATCGAATTGCTACGAAAACGAATTGCTATGAAATTGAATTGCTATGTGAAAAGAGATAAAGGTTTTGTTAAGAATTAAAGCTTGGGGTAGCATATCGCAAGCTTTTTTTTCTGGAAATAGGAAAAACCCCTTTTAATAAAGGTGTATTTTCCTCTTGTCTAGAAGATCATTCTGACATACATTTGTTCTTGTAAAAAGTTAATTATTAGTGACTTGGGGGAAATTGTAAGAGAAGTGTTTAAAAAAAAATATTTTACTGAAAAGTATTATTTTGGGGGTAAGGGGTTACAAACCGATTTTTAAGGTTATGACCCCTTTTTTATGTGTTGAAAAAGGGAGTTATAAAAATCCCCTTTTTAAGAAACTATAAATACTCGAAAAATCTGCTTTAAAAACAAAACGTATTCGTTCTTCATAATGTGGTTTTGCTACTTCCCACCCGTTATTCGAATGTAAAGGAAAGTACACTTCAAATATATCATTTACAAAATTGAGTCGAACTCCTTTATCATGGACAAAATAAACGGATTTATTCTTGTTTTTTACAAGTCCTGCGTCATTGTAAATTTCAAACCAACGCCAAATTCCAATACTTGTGTTTAAGGAAGTAATCCACTGGTTAGCGAAGCCCACTGGTATTTGTGATTTAAAACCACCATCGTTAATGATGATTTGTTGGCTATAAATTCCGTCGGTTTCGGCACGTCCATAATAACGATATTTAAACAAATAGTCGTTAGGTCGATTGATTCCAAAACTAAAATAATCAGTTGTTGTTTTATTATGTAGAAAAATTCCTGCAAACAAGCGAACACCAAATTGCTGGTTGTTGTCCGTCAATTTTCTGAATCGTATATCTGTTGATAGCTTACTAAATTTAGAAGCAATTTCTATATCAGTAGAATATGAAAAATTGTTAATTATTTCAGGATTGTGATAACTATAATTTAGATTTAATATATTATAGCTGTCAAATTCAGAAGCTGTGGTTTGTGTTAGATCAATCTCTTTATCAACCATAGTATAACTTATACTTGTAGATCTGCTTTTTACTGAACGCAAATTTTTTCTTTTGAAAAAAATTTGAGCATAAGGGGTTATTTTTTTATAAGCCAAATTGGGTTGATAATGAAAATAACTACCGCCTATCCCAAAACGATAACTATTTATTGTTTTGTTTTCGAGGTATTTATGATATACTGTTTTAAAATATCCTGAGATTGATTGACTTTTAAAACTATAGGAAGGTGTTGCCGCTATCTTCAAATCCTTGTGTAATTTACTGTAATTCTTAAAAGTGGAAGCGATAATAATTCCGTCATATAAATTGTAATCAGCTTTGGGTTCTAAGAAAACTTGTGTATAATTTGGAGCTTCAAAATCTGCGAGTAACCTAATTTTTAATGGTTTGTTTAAGAGAGACCAATGCGTAGTCTCGCTGTTGTTTCGTCGATTGATTTCAGGGACTTTATTCTCATAATTTAATACCCAACGATTGCTATTCTTTTTGGGTAAGCTTATTATTTTTACTGTGTCAATTTCCGTAAACCAAGTTTTAGATTGAATTTGTCCCTCGTTATTTAAACCGTACAGGCTTATTGGAAATGCGATATTCCTTTTATTTTTTATGAGTATGCTTATTGAGTCTTTATCTGTTTTCTTTCTTTTTAAAGTATAATCAACTTTTTTATCTGTTTTTAAAAAGCTATCAAAAAACCAACTGACATCTTTTTCTGTTTTGGAATATACAAAGTCTTTAAAAGTTTCCTCTTTATTCTTTATAGCTGTACCCGAAAAATAGTGTTTTATTCCTTTATTTACGATACTATCACCCAAAAAATCATTGAGATATTGTAGTGCTAGACCTGCTTTAAATCTATTAGAAATTAATCGATTAAAATTGGTTAACGAATCAGATTGTGTTAATAAACTTTGATCGTGGTTCGTTCGTGCCGTATATTGATAGATAAAGCTATACCGCTCATTATAATTTAATTCAGAAAAGTGATAGGAGCGAATTCCCCATATCTTAGACAAATTTCCCAGCAGTTTTACTTCTGGATAAAATGAGTTTACGTATTGCATCATCATATAGGAATGAATGCCATTTCGTAACCAAGTGTTTTCACGTGTTTGCGAAGGAATGCAGTTGTCAATATATTGTTGGGTTAAGGTTTTAAACATACGTAAATCCCACTCAAAGGTGTCTGAGAAAGGTCGTAAAAAACCAGGAAGTTGATTCATTCCATACAATGGATTTTTAGTATAGCTTGTTTTATTGAGGAATAGTTTTGTGTGCGAATAGACACCCAAATGTCGTTCCAAGAAAATTAATTGTCTATTGAGAATATCTTTTTTAACAGATGTGCCAATTTCAATTGTATTTAAATTTGTTGTTACTAGTATTTTATCAGTTTGAAAATTTTCAAATTCCTTTTTTGTTGAAAGATGTATTTGTAAATCTTGACTATCGGAACCTGATAAAACATATTCATTATCGTTTTTTGTTTGGGTATTTAAATTACTTTCAAGATGATATTTATCAGGAACTAAAAATGTAACGGAATAGTCTGTAGGTCTTTGATAAAGATCATCCATATCAAGATGATGTATTAAATGCCAAGTTTTGTCATAAACGGCTGGAACTATGTGCCAATAGCGTAAATTATAGGTTGTATCATCTACACCATAAGAAGTAAATTTTGCATTGGGAAGTTTTACAGTATAGCTCAGTTCAATACGCACTGAATCTTTAGGTAGAAGCGCATCTTTTAATAAAATTTTGATAAAATCAGCATGATTATTTGGTCTTTCCCAAGTTGTAGTTTGATAGTTAACAGCTATATTATTTACACTTGTGCTACCGCGATCTTTTTCTTTGGCAAAAAAGAATTTTTTACTATAATTTTCAACAAAACGTTTTCCTAAAGCTGTTTTTTTACTTGAGAAAGCATTGTTCCAATCGTGAAAGTAAATACTGTTTAAACTGTCTTGCGAATGATTATAATAAGTGATTATTTGATGAATTTTCAAACTTTTTGATTCTTCATCAAGTCGTACATTCATAACAATATTGTCATTTTGAGCCCAAATATTTTGTAGGCTCATCAGCGCTAAAAATAGGCTTGCTATTTGTATTATATTGTTGAGCAAAAATCGAATAATATAAAAGTTAGCTAGGTTTAGAAGTTTGGTGTAAGATTGTATTTTTCATAGAATTTCACAAAATGTTCAACGGCTTCATCGGCAGTATCAACAATTCTAAACAGATTGAGATCTTTTTCACTAATATTACCGTTGTCTTCTAACAGCGTTTGTTTTATCCAATCTAACAAACCACTCCAAAATTTCTTTCCAATTAGAACAATTGGAAAACGTCCGATTTTACCTGTTTGAATTAGTGTAATTGCTTCAAATAGTTCATCCATAGTTCCAAAACCACCGGGTAAGACAACAAATCCTTGAGCGTATTTCATAAACATCACCTTCCTTACAAAGAAATAATCAAAATCTAAACTTTTATCACTATCAATATACGGATTATCGTGTTGTTCGAATGGTAAATCAATATTTAAACCAACAGAAACTCCTTTGCCACGCATGGCTCCTTTATTTCCGGCTTCCATTATACCTGGGCCTCCTCCTGTAATGATGCCAAAACCGCTTTGTGTTAATTTATAAGCAATTTCTTCTGCCAATAGGTAATTGGTTTCATTGGGTTTTGTGCGTGCAGAACCATAGATACTCACGCAAGGACCTATACGACTGAGGCGTTCATAACCTTCAACAAATTCAGACATTATTTTAAATATTGCCCAAGAATCATTGGTTTTAATTTCGTTCCAAGTTTTGATTTTTAATTTATTTTGTATTCTTCTGTCTTCGTTTGTCATCTGTTATCTTATTTAATCTTTTTAAATTATCTTATTGCTTGTATTTTTTCTGCAAATTTTTGAATGTGAGTCTTAACTTTATGATCTAATTCTTCAGATTGTACCCAAGTGTGAATGTCTCCGATATAATTAATACCAAGGTAAGCAGCGCTTTTTTGAAAAGGAATAAAAAAGCCTTCAATGGCATCGCTACCGTAACCGCAACTTAAAGCTGCCATGTGTTTTCCACGTAACTTTCTACCCGTTTCTTTATCTATTCTAATGATATCTGAAATTCTGTCAAAAAACACCTTCATTTTTCCACTCATTGTGTACCAATAAACCGGAGATGCAAAAATCAAGATATCATATTCGTTTGCAATTTTATTAATTAAAGGAGGAAAATCATCATCTTGGTTTTTATATTCATAGTCAAAATGACCAATTTCTTTTTTGTTTAAGTCTATTAAATCGCAATTTAATAATTTTTGTAATTCGCTACTTACTTTATGTGTGTTTCCATCACTTCGCGAACTTCCTTGGATGATTACTATATTCATTTATTTTTAAAGTTTTGTTTTTAGTTTGAATTCAAAAATACATTATAATTATGACAATTCTTCTTTTAAATATTTTGCCGTGTAGCTTTTCTTATTGCTGCTTATTTGCTCGGGTGTTCCTGTACATACAATTTCACCGCCTTTTTTTCCGCCTTCCATTCCAATATCAATAATATAGTCGGCGAGTTTTATCACATCCATATTGTGTTCGATTATTACGACACTATTTCCTTTGTCAACTAATTTTTGTAAAACTTCCATCAAAACTTTAATGTCCTCAAAATGCAAGCCTGTAGTGGGTTCATCGAGTATGTAAAAGGTCTTGCCTGTTGCTTTTTTTGACAATTCACTCGCTAATTTAATACGTTGTGCTTCTCCGCCACTTACGGTAGTTGAAGGTTGTCCTAATTTAATGTAATCCAAACCTACATCGTGTAGCGTTTTTAGTTTTCTATAAATCTTGGGGATATTTTCAAAAAAGGGAACGGCATCTTCAATAGTCATATCTAGAATATCAGAAATTGATTTCCCTTTATATCTGATTTCTAAAGTCTCCCGATTAAAACGCTTTCCACGACAAGTTTCACATTCTACGTGTACATCAGGAAGGAAATTCATTTCAATAACTTTTACTCCGGCACCGCTACAGGTTTCGCATCGTCCTCCTTTTACGTTAAAAGAAAAACGCCCAGGTTTATAACCTCTAATTTTAGCCTCAGGAGTTAGTGCAAAAAGACTTCTAATTTCTGTAAAAACCCCGGTATAGGTCGCCGGATTAGAACGAGGAGTTCGCCCGATTGGTGATTGGTCAATATCAATTATTTTATCAATATGTTCTAAACCCTTTATACTTTGGTAGGGTAGCGGTTCCTTTACTCCTTTGTAAATATGTTTGTTTAATATCGGATATAAAGTCTCGTTTATCAAGGTAGATTTTCCACTTCCTGAAACTCCTGTAACACATATTAATTGACCCAACGGAATTTTTATATCTACATTTTTTAAATTATTTCCGGTTGCTCCTTTTAACCAAATATTATTTCCATTTCCTTTGCGTCTTTTTTTTGGTGTTGGAATCTCTTTCGTTCCTTTTAAATAGTCAGCAGTGAGCGTATTGTGAGTTAGTAGTTCTTTATAATTTCCTTCGCTTACAATTTCTCCGCCGTGAATTCCGGCACCGGGACCAATATCTAAAACGTAATCAGCATGTTGAATCATTTCTTTATCGTGTTCAACCACAATAACTGAATTTCCTACATCTCTTAATTTAATGAGTGAATCTATTAGTTTTTTATTGTCACGTTGGTGTAAACCAATGCTGGGTTCATCTAAAATATAAAGTACACCGACCAATTGCGAACCAATCTGAGTTGCCAATCGAATGCGTTGTGCTTCACCACCTGAAAGTGATTTTGAACTTCTATTGAGGTTTAAATACGTTAAACCTACATCTAATAAAAATTGAATACGTGTACGTAATTCTTTGATAATTTCATGGGCAATTATTTGTTGCTTTTTAGAAAGTTTTTGTTCAATAGTTGCAAACCAAGCTGCTAATTCTTGAATGTCTTTTTCAGCTAAATCAGAAATATTATTATTATCAATTTTAAAGTGTAAAGCTTCTTTTTTTAGACGTTTTCCATCACAAACCTTGCAGTTGTTTTTTAGCATAAATCCTTTTGCCCAACGTTTAATTGACCAAGAATCACTTGAATGAAATTGATTGTTTATAAAAGAGATGATTCCTTCGAAATCAATATTATAATTCCGGGTAATCCCCATGCTTTGAGATTTAACCTCAAAACTTTCATTTCCTCCGTGTAAGATAATATCCATTGCTTTTTTTGGAATTTTTGCAATGGAATCCGTTAACTTGAAATCATAGCGGTCTGCAATAATTTCAAGTTGTTTAAAAATCCATGAATTTTTTTGTACTCCAATTGGCGCCAAACCTCCTTTTTTAATGGAAATCGTAGCATCAGGAATTATTTTTTCAAGACTAACTTCTTGAACAAAGCCCAAACCGTTGCAATGCGGACAAGCTCCTTTGGGAGAATTAAACGAAAAAGTATTAGGCTCCGGATTTGGATAGGCAATACCCGTTGTCGGACACATCAAATCACTACTGAAGTAACGTGGTTTTTCGGGTTGATCGACATCCAAAACTTGCAGTACTTTATCGCCGTGATATAAGGAAGTTTGAATACTTTCTTGTAAACGTTTTTCTGATTTGTCGTCAATTTGTAATCGGTCAATAACAGTGGCGATATCGTGTGTTTTATAACGATCCAAACGCATGCCTTTTGTTATTTCCAACAACTCGCCATCGACATATACACGGACAAAGCCTTGTTTAGCAATGCTTTCAAAAAGCTCTTTATAATGTCCTTTTCGTGATTTAACAACAGGAGCCATCAAGTAAATTTTCTTGTCTTGATAGGTTTGAAAGATTAAATCTTTAATTTGCTCAGCGGTATATTGCACCATTTTTTCACCCGTATTATAGGAGTACGCATCTGCGACACGTGCAAAAAGAAGGCGTAAGAAATCATAGATTTCGGTAATGGTACCTACCGTAGAACGCGGGTTTTTATTCGTAGATTTTTGCTCGATAGAAATAACAGGTGAAAGACCGTCAATTTTATCGACATCAGGACGTTCTAAACCACCTAAAAACTGTCTAGCATAGGCGGAGAAAGTTTCAATATATCGACGTTGCCCTTCAGCATAAATAGTGTCAAATGCCAAAGAGGATTTTCCGCTACCACTCAAACCCGTGATTACCACCAGTTTTTCATGCGGTATTTGCACGTCAACATTTTTTAAATTATGAACACGTGCTCCGTAAACTTCGATATAAGTCTGATTTTTTGACAAGTTGCAAAGGTAGTGATTTTGGTTTAAGATTTAAGTGTTTTGTTTAATGGAAAATATTGATTTGTATGGCTCTAGTTTAGAATAG
>JAUVOS010000022.1 GCA_030599055.1 Lutibacter sp. | reverse complement strand
GAATGAATTTCAATACCAATTTCCGATTTGGGTTGGTTTTCAATATAAGATATGGCATCGACAAAAACACGGCGATCCTCAATTTTAAAACTGTCAGTTGCAATTTCCCTAAGATGATTCATGGTCAATTTCTTGTCTAAAGTGACGTGATAGAGTTTTCTGACATCATGTTTTGGATGGGTTAATTTTTTGGTCATTTCACCATCATTCGTAAAAAGTAAAAGACCTGTGGTATTTCTATCTAGACGTCCTACGGGATAAAGACGCTCTTTTGCTGCTTTTGCTATGAGTTCCATCACGGTTTTGCGTCCTCGATCATCATCTACGGTTGAAATATAGTTTTTGGGTTTATTGAGCAAAACGTAGCGCAAAGTTTCCGGATTTATCAAACGATTATCAAAACGAACGGCATCATTTTCTTGCACTTTAAAACCCATTGCGGTAATGATTTTACCGTTAACAGTTACATTACCCGATTTGATATAAACATCGGCTTCACGACGTGAACAAATACCGGCATGTGCAATGTATTTATTTAGACGTGTTCCATTACTTGAAGTTTCAGGTTTTGATTGATTTTTTGGTTTGTTGAAGGTGTTTCTTCTCTTGGAGGATTTGTCTTGTCGTCCTCCCGACGAGTATTGTTTTGACATGAGTTGTTATTTTGGCGCGAAAATACGGTTTAATTAAGAATTAAGAATGCAGAATTAAGAATTAGTTTGGAAATTAGGTAACTATTTAGCCAAACTAAACAAATTGATAAAAAAGACATGAGTATTAAGTAGTTAGAATTGAGTATTGAGATTTGTTATGTTTCCCATCAAAAACATATATTTTACTACATACTTTTCTGACTTTCACGGTCCCAATACTCAATACTAATGTCTCAATACTAAAAAATACTAACAAAAGAAAAAAGACTATTTTTCTACAAGACTAAAAGAGTTTTATATGAATAGTATATGTGGTTATTTTTAATGAATCACAAATCCTACAGATTAAAACGCTTTTTAAATCGTTCCACTACGGGTCTTGCATTTTCTATTTCTGTCTCTAAAATGCTCAATTGCATTGTAGCTCTTGTTATATTAGCAAAACCTGTAAGAGATGCCGTTGCATCGAAATTTTTAACCATCACTTCTATTCCAATGGCTTCTAAATCATGCTTTAGTTTTTCTACTTTAACCAAAGAACCTGAAAAAACAGGTATTGTTTTATGTGTATCATCCACAGTTTTGAATTTTTAGTTTTCCTAAAGATACAAAAAACTACTTAAAAAAGTAAATCCAATAGTACAAAATTTATTATATTCCATTTTTAAAAAAACTATATTTGCGTAGAAAAAATACTACATGAGCATCTTTTATGCAATAATCGGATTAATCCTATTAGTAATTGGTGGTGAACTGTTGGTTCGCGCATCCGTTGGGCTGTCATTCAAATTGAAGTTATCTAAACTTGTAATTGGTATGACAGTGGTTTCTTTTGCCACTTCAGCACCCGAACTTATAGTCAGTATGCAAGCTGCACTTGACGGTCATCCCGATTTAGCTTTGAGTAATGTCGTAGGCTCAAATATTGCTAATATTGCTCTAGTTTTAGGGATCACAGCCATGATTGCTCCGCTTTTTGTCAATATGGAATTTTTTAAAATCAACTGGCCTAAAATGATGCTTGCTTCTTTTTTGCTGTATTTTTTCTTACAAAATGATCTGATTTTATCACGAATAGAAGGCGCAATACTCTTATTTTTATTAGTTGTCTTCGTATTTATATTACTATTTAGAGCACGTAAATTGCGTTTATCTGCCCCTGAAACTATAGACGATTCCTTACAACATATTAGCAACTACAAGCTCCTTTTTTGGTTTGTTTTGGGTGGTGTAGCTCTTTGGGGTGGTTCTAAATTGCTGGTAAACGGAGCCATCGATATTGCTCGAGTTTTTGGCATTAGCGAAAATATTATCGGAGTGAGCATGGTGGCTTTCGGCACTAGTATTCCTGAATTAGCAGCCTCAGTGATTGCTGCCTTACGTAAAGAAAAAGCTATTTCTTTGGGTAATTTAATCGGTTCGAATATCTTTAATATTGGTTCTGTTTTGGGAATAACTGCCTTGATACAACCCATACAGGTGTTAGACACACAGCTTTTAAACAACGATATTATTTGGATGCTAGCCATTGCAGCCATACTTGTACCCATGGCATTACTCCCTAAACGTAATAAACTGTCGCGTGTTGAAGGTTTTATTTTGTTTAGCGGCTATGTTATCTTTCTTTATTTGAAGTTTGCAGGGTAACGAATTCATGTCTTCAGTTTTCAGGAAACAGATTGTAGGCAGAAAACTGAGAACAGAAAACTACCATTGGTAATTCTTAGCTTTCGCCTGTTTTTTAATTGTTTTAATCATCGCATTTTCTAGATTATCTTCCTGATTGCCTTTTTGCTTTTCGGCGATATATCTTTTTCGTTTTGTGTTTAATTCATTTATTTCCTGTTGAATTTCTGTACGTTTTTTTGCTTGCTTTTCTACATATATTTTTATGTCAGCTGTTGATTTTCCATATAATTCTTTGGGGAGGTTGCTTTTATTGATTTTGCTATACTTAAAGCTTTTGTCTTTTGCGGCATCCACTAAATCCCATGAAGCATTGTTATAAATTCGTGAACTTTTACTAACCGCTCTTTTTACAGCAACGGCTTCATTCATTTCATAAGCATTAGAATCTTGTGACGCTTGCATCTGCATTTTACTGTATCCACGACTTCCATAATGAATGTACGTTTTGTTTAAATCGATATTTAGCTGAATGATTATATCGTCAAAAGGGGTAACAATATGAATGTGTTTTCTATTGTGGTCGATGGCAAAATAATCGCCACCCGTGCGTTTTGCGGCATCGCGCCATTTACCGGAAACTCCATTTTGATAATCACCGCAAAAAATGGTGTTAACGGTTACTTTTTTTTCATTGGCATCATCCGTAGCGTTTTTATAAGACACAGAACCTTGTGTAAACTCTTCATTTCCTGCAATAAAAATTAAATTGAGATCGTGATCTTTTTTCCCCCATTTTAAATCATTTAAAGAAGCTTTAATAACCCGTCCGCAATATTCACTTCCTCCATTTGTGGTCAATGAAAATAGTTCTTTAGAAATTAAATCAAGGTCATTACTAAAATTGAGGACACGTCTTATATAGCCATCTGATGCTTCGAGCCCATCATTACCATATTCATATAAAGCAATATGTAAATCGGGATTTTCGCCACCATATTTAGCATAAGAAAGTTCGTTTACAATATCCCATAACTGCGCTTTGGCTTGATCAATTAAACCATCCATGGAGTTACTGGTGTCTAAAAGTAAAGCAACTTTGATATTGCTTTGGTTTGGATGCTGTCCATCTACAGATTGATTTCTTGCTACCGTTAACGGGTCTTGATTTGGTGTAAAAGCCAAAAGGGCAATTATTGAAATAATATTTAGTATTTTGATTGTGGTTTTCATTAGATATGATTTAAATTCAGAGTAAAAGTACATGCAAACATTCTCTAAAAAAAGACCAAATGAGTAAAAGGTCTCTTTCAATTCGTGAAAAGTCTTTTTTAACAAGAGATTGGTTTTTATAGATAGTCTTGTAAAATACCAATATAAAAAAGAGATGCTTATTTTTTTCTTATTTAGAATTGTTCTAAATTTGCACCTAATTTAGAAAAACAACTAGATGAAAGCTACTAGAAACACTAAAATATCCAGAATACTTCGCGAAAATAGAAATGCTGTCGATACGATTGCGAGTATAAATAAGCACTTTAAAAAATTAAATAATCCTGTGTTACGTCGTGTATTAGCTCCACGTGTAACGGTAAAAGATGCTGCCAAGATTGGGAACATCAGTGTCAATGAATTTCTAAAACGTTTGGAAAATATAGGATTTGAGGTCATTTATGATGATGAAACAGTAACTAGTTCACCTATTGAAGACGACAAACCTAAGACTACTATCTCTAATCTGGTAAAATTAGACGTCCGCTCCACAATGAACTCAGGCGCAGACCCTTTTTCAGAGATTATGGGCGCTTTAAAGGAAATGAAGGCTGACGAAACACTCAAACTCATCAATATTTTTGAACCCGTTCCAATAATCCAAATTCTACAAGAAAAAGGATATAAGTCATGGACAGAAAAAATATCTGATAACGAATACCACACTTATTTCTCCAAAGAAGTGGGGACTTCTCATAAAGAAATAGTTGCTCAAATGCCTATATCTGAAGGTAGTTTTGAGGAAATAATGGTAGGGTTTGGAGGTAATTTTAAAGAAATAGATGTGCGTCTTTTAGAAATGCCGGAACCCATGGTAACAATTTTAAAAGAAATAGAAACCTTGCCAAAAAATCATGTATTGTTGGTCAATCATAAAAAAGTACCTCAATTTTTATTGCCAGAATTAAAATCGCGTAACTACACCTGGATTCAAAAAGATATTGAACCCGGATTAACCCAATTACTTATTTTTAAGAAAGAATAATGAACGGACTACAAACAGCCAATGCCCCTTCGTCAAAAATTGTCGTTCCACATTTTGTGGTTGGTGGAATAGCACTTCTTATTGTCGCGATACTTTTAGCAATAAGTACGCCTGAATTATTGACTGCTTATTTCGACAACAAATTAATTGCAATAACACATATCGCCATTTTAGGATGGGCGAGTATGATGGTTTTTGGAGCTTTATACCAACTGATACCTGTGGTGTATGAAACCTCTTTATACAGTGAGAAATTAGCCAGTCTTACTTTTTGGTTATTTCTTATTAGCATCGGCTTTTTATCGTATTCATTTTGGATTGCCTCTTATAGCAATTTGCTTTTTTATGCTTCTTTATTGATGTTCTTTTCTTTATTGCTATTTATTATTAACTTGCATCTTACGTATCGAAAAACTAAAAAACCCAATATTCAATCTAAATTTATAAATACAGGTATTTATTGGTTAGCCGCCACAGAACTATTAGGAACTTTAGTTGCCTTTAATTTTAAATATAATTTTCTAAGTGATTCGCATTTACATTACCTAAAAATTCATGCACATTTAGGTTTAGTGGGTTGGTTTTTATTATTGATTATTGGAGCAGCCTCAATCTTAATTCCTATGTTTATGATTTCACATAATCTAAATGCGAAAAAACTAGATTACAGTTATTATTTTATCAATATCAGTCTGTTACTAGCCATGACGAATTGGTTTCTTTTTCAAAGTAAATACGTTAGCATACTGGCGTGGATTGGCATTGCAATAGGAGTTGTATTTTTCCTTTCCTTTGTATATGAGACCTACTCAACACGCTTACGTCGTAAATTGGATGTGGGTTTAAAATACACCGTAATTTCTATTAGTTTTTTAATTATTCCAATCTTACTTGCATTATTTTTACTTATTTCAGGGAACTCCACTGCTTTTATTCTACGTGTTACGACCATTTATGGTATCAGTATGATTTTTGGCGTGATTAGCATGTTAATTTTTGGTCAAACCTACAAAACTTTACCCTTTATTATTTGGTTAGACCGCTATCAAAACTATGTGGGAAAATATAAAACGCCACTTCCCAGGCAATTGTATTCTGAAAAATTAGCCGATGTTCAATTCTATAGTTACTTATTCGCAATTAGCTTTATTATAATTGGTGTTATTCTAAAACAAGCCGTAATTTTGCAAATAGGAACTTCAGTATTAATTTTTGTAGCATTGCTAAATCTAGCTAATATCCTGAAAATGGTGTGGCATAAAACAAAAATTGAGGATTTAGATTAGCTTCAAAAAAAACTGGCGCGCTTTGTAATATTTTTGTGCTCCTAGTGTTTAAATAAACTCATGATAAGAGAAATTTAAAAAATAAATCAAACAAGATGAATTCTACAAACAAAGAAACTATAAAATCAAAAGAAGAAATAGTAGAGATAGAAATTGATATTATTGAGAATATTCTATCTCATGTGATGGATCCTGAAATTGAAATTGACATCGTCAATTTGGGTTTAATTTATGAAGTGGACTACGACGGAAAAAACACAGTAGCCATAGAAATGACCCTATCAACTCCGGCTTGTCCTTTAAGTGATGCCATTGTTGCAAGTGTAAAGGAGAGCATCAAACGAAAATATCCTGATTTTAAAGTCGATGTAAAACTAGTTTTTGAACCTCGTTGGCATGCTGGAATGATCACAGAAGCCGGTAAAGTAATGTTGGGAATGTAATAATAAAAAGAATTTGATATTTGAGATTTAAGATTTGAGCTCTGTGCTTTGAGTTACGAACTGTTTTAATATTTTTCAGAAAGAATAAACTTTTGCTAGCAAAATCAACACAAAGACAAATATGGTTAAAAGCCGCTGTTATTGGTAGCCTTTGGGCTAGTCTTGAGATTGTTATCGGTAGTTTTTTACACAATATTCACATGCCTTTTGCGGGGACAACTCTCGGTTTTTTTAGTTTGAGTTTATTGATTGCATTTCATCATAAATGGAATGATAAAGGGCTTATATTACGCGCCGCTATTATCGCTGCCCTCATGCGTTCCCTTTCTCCAAGCGCCATCATTATTGGGCCGATGGTAGGGATTTTTTTAGAAGGACTTCTCTTAGAAGGTTCTATTCGGGCTTTTGGAAAAAATAAATTGGGATATTTTATCGGAGCATTTGCAACACTGTCTAGTAATTTACTTCAAAAAGTAGTCTCTATTCTTATTTTTTATGGATTTGATATTGTTGTCGTAGTAAAAAACATGTATCATTATGCTTTAAAACAATTACACTTTCCATCACTTAAATTAAGTACGTTGTTGGTACTTCTTTTGACAATATATGGAGTGGTTGCATTTATCGCTGTTTATCTTGGCAGCTTTGCTGGAAAAAAAGCACTTTTACAAGCAAATGAAAAACTTACAATAGACTTTGCGGATAAAACCAATTTATTCGTTTCCAATCCTAATAGAAAACAAGCTACTTGGCTTCTTTTTATTCATTTTCTAATAATAATTGGAGGATTGTTTACCCTAAGTTACGCGCCTTATTATCTTTCTATATTAGCAGTAATAATTTATGTAATTGCGGTAAAATACAACTATCCCAATAGCTTTAAACGCCTTGCAAAACCAAAATTTTGGATTCAACTATTGGTGATAATTCTATTTGCAACACTCTTTTTTAATGGTTTTAGTTCCAAAGAATTTTTTAACACAAAAGGATTATTAGCGGGTTTAACCATGAGTTTTAGAGCAATTTTACTGATTACTGCTTTTACAGCCATCAGTTTTGAACTGAGAAACCCAGTTATTAAAGCGGTCTTATACAAAAAAGGATTTTCCCAACTCTATATTTCTTTAGGATTGGCATTTGGCGCTTTACCCTCTTTATTAGATCAAATAATCAAACCGAAAATTTTACTAAAATCTCCTGTCAAACAAATTGCACATCTTATTAATTTTTCTGATCATTTACTGCAATCTTTTCAAAATGAATCTAGTAAAGACCAAAAAATCATAATTATTTCAGGAAAACAGCGTGAAGGAAAAACCACATTTTTAAAAGAAGTAATTGCACTATTAAAAAAAGAAAATATCTCTTTCGATGGCATTATAGCTGAAGGAATTGATAAAGATGGTGAGCGAATAGGTTTTGATTTAATTCGTTTAAAAACTGGAAAATCATATCCTCTTTCTACTACGATTCCCACATTTAATTACACACAATACGGTCCTTTCTTTTTTAACGACAATATCTTTCAAGAAGTAAATAGCTCACTAAAAAATACTACTGCAGATTTAGTCATTATTGATGAAATCGGTCCTTTAGAAATACAAGATAAAGGTTGGGCACCAGCCATTGAGCAACTTTTAAACAACAATACCACCATGATATGGGTAGTACGAAAACCTTTGTTAGAACGTGTAACCAATCATTGGAAAATTTCACAAGCACAAGTATTTGACATTGGAAAATATACACCAGAAAACCTTGTAAATGCCATTAAAAAAGGAAGTCTTTGATTTTTTGTAGTTTTGGATTTAGATACAGTATTGAATGCTTTGGGCTGTGCTCTTTATGCTAAATGCTTTAGGCTTTACGAAACTATAAAATTATAATCATGTTTAAAAAAATCGGACTCATCTTACTTGCTATTCTTCTAACTGCAAGTATTGGGGGAACACTTTATAAAAACTCTCTAGCTCCAACATACAAAGGTAATATCGCTATTAAAGGTCTTGAAAAAGCGGTGGAAGTTTACTATGACACTTATGGTATTCCACACATTTACGCTGAAAATGATTTGGATGCAATGACTGCTTTAGGTTATGTACATGCGCAAGACCGACTTTGGCAAATGGAATTAGTCAGTCGGATTTCTGCAGGTCGTTTGTCAGAGATATTTGGAGAGATTGCGTTAGAATCCGATAAATTTTATTTGAGTTTAGGGATTGCTAAAAATAGTCAAGAAATTGTATCCAAAATCGATAAAACTACTCCTTACTACCTACAAACAATGGCCTATCTTAAAGGGGTTAATGACTATGTAAAAAATGGAGCTACACCTATTGAATATACAATAATTGGAGTTGCAAAAGACACTTTTACACTTGTTGACATTTATAATGTTTTTGGTTATATGAGTTATGGTTTTGCCATGGGAAACCAAACCGACCCATTGATGAGTGCTATTCAAGAAAAATTAGGGGATACGTATCTTGAGAACTTAGATCTTATTATTGATCCAAACACAACTTTGATTAAAACCAAAGCGCCTAACACCATAGAGTCTGATGCTGTTGCTCTTTCAGAGATGATAGGAAAAATTAGAGATAACTCACCTGCACCTTCCTTTATTGGAAGTAATTCGTGGGTACTTTCCCCAGAAAAAACAAAAAACGGAAAAGTTATATTTGCCAACGATCCTCATATTGCATATTCACAGCCAGCGGTTTGGTATCAGGCACATATTAATACACCAACAACAGAGATATATGGGTTTTATCTCGCTATGACTCCTTTTCCTTTATTAGGACATAATTATAATATCGCTTATGGTTTAACCATGTTTGAAAACGATGATATTGACCTATATGTAGAAAAAAATAATCCTGATAATTCCGATGAATACCTCTATGGGAAGGAATATAAAAAATACGAAACCTATACTGTAGTTATTCCTGTAAAAGATGCGGACACTATACAACATACCATAAAAGAAACAATTCACGGACCTATTATTAATGATGTAGTATCGCAAGTAAAAACTGAAAATCCTATAGCGATGTATTGGGTTTATACTCAATGTTCCAACCAAATGTTAGAAGCTTCATACCTTATGTCTAGAGCAACAAATAGTACAGAATTTGAAAAAGGTACTTCTAAAATTCACGCACCAGGACTCAATGTAATGTACGGTGATGCCAAAGGGAACGTGGCTTGGTGGGCAGCTGCAAATTTGTATAAAAGGGCAAATAATGCTCCGACAAAACTATTTTTGGATGGTACTAATCCAAAAAATCATCAGATTGAATACACCCCATTTTCAGAAAATCCACAAGCGTTTAATCCACCGGAAAACTATGTGTATTCCTGCAACAATCAACCCGATTCTATTGTAAGTAAACGCTATATTCCTGGTTACTATTTGCCTCAGAACCGAGCCAAAAGAGTAGTAGAATTATTAGAAGCTAAAAATGATTGGACTTTGTCAGAAACAGAAAATATGGTGCTTGATAACACTTCATCAATCACTACAGAATTAACAGCTATTATCGTTCAAAACTTACAAGAAAAACAACTTAACGAAACAGAAAAAACAGCCTTACAAGAACTTTCTAATTGGAAAGGAGAGGCAAGTCTAAAAAGTGTTGCAACTACAATTTACACGCAATTCACATATGAATATATCAAAGCTGTTTTTGAGGATGAATTAGGTGATGCCATACTCAAGCAACTTTCGAATACTCATTTTATGGGAAGAATGTTAGAACCTTTGTTAAAAAATAAATATACTATTTGGCTAGATGATGTCACCACTAATGAGGTTAAAGAAACAAATGCTGATATACAGTTTATCGCCTTCCAAAGAGCAATTAAAGCATTAAGAGAACAACTTGGCGAAGAGGTAAGTTCGTGGACATGGGGTAGCGTTCATACCCTTGAACATAAACATCCTTTGGGCGAAATTGCTGCTTTTAGATCGTATTTTAATGTAGGGCCATTTCCTGTAAATGGAACCAATGAGGTACTTAATAATCAAATGTTTTTTAAATCCGATAAAGTAAAGTACGAAGTTCATGCAGGACCTTCAACACGTAGAATAATTGATTTTTCGGATGTAGAAAACGCAAAAGCCATCCTACCAACAGGAAATTCAGGCAATATCTTTAGCCCACATTACAAAGATCAAGCACAACTCTTTATAGATGGTAAGTTTATAACAATGCTTCTTAACAAAGATGTCATTGAGCAATCAGAAAATAAATTAATTTTGAAACCAGCAAAGTAAAAACTAAAAAAGCCCCCTAAAATTAGAGAGCTTTTTTTAATAGTAAAATAGCTATTATTTTATTTTTTTACAATTTTAAAAGTTCCATTGGTATTTCCAATTTTCACTTTTACTAAATAATCTTATTTCCGTTGGGTTAATATTAAAAAAGAATTGCACATCAATTCTTTTTTATAGAAGTTTGTATCAACTTATCTGCTTTGTCTTGGGCTTTACTAAGTAGCCCATCTGCTTTTTCCTGCGCTTTATCAACCAATTGATTGCCTTTTTTCTCAGCTTGTTTGTCAAGCTCTTTTGCAGCCGTATTCGCTGCAATTTTTTCAAATGGATTTCCTGCTTTACTTATTAGTTTTTCGCCTTGATCTTTTGCTTCTAGATTTAATTTTAAAGCCAATTGTTGCGCTTTCGACACTAATGAATCTGCTTGTTGTTGCGCCTGTAACAATATTTTATCGGCTTGCTTTTGAGCCTCTTCCCTTGCTTTATCTACTGTTTCATCAATTACTTCTTCTACTTTATCTTCAATGATTTCTTGAATGATCTCTTGTGTAGAATCTCCTTCATAGCCAGCGATTGCAGGTAGTATTTTTGGACGCTTATAATCTCCTTTAATACTAAATTTCATTTTTATGATATCCCCTAAATCCGTTTTTATTCCTAGGTCTGATAATTTTCCAACAAGACCTTCTAGAAATAAAATAGGATTTGAACCCAGCATATCTTTAGGAATATCAAGACTTAAAATAAAATCTATTTCTTTATCAAGATTGATGCTCCCTTCTAAACCCGATTTGATATTGTTAAGATTAAAAGTAAATGGTTTGACATGCATCGTGCCTTTATCAATACTAAAACGTGCTTTTATTTTATCAATATTTGGGTTATCTAGCTCTTTAATATTAAGTATGCTTCCAATTTCCTTGATAATATTAATTCCTTGTAATTGAATGTTGTCCGTGTTAAAAGTTCCTTGCGCTTTTATTGTATGCAAAATTGGGCTCATTTGGTTGTCTAAATTCACATCTAATGTCATGTCGGAAAAAAAATCTCCTTGAATCTTTTGTAAAATGGGTGCGTAAGCTTTAAAAGTGCTAAAACTATTTGCCGATTTTACGATAGACATTTTTTGCATATCAATATCAAAATTTGATAGCGGTGTTTCTGTAGAACTGTCATATACGCCATTGAGTAGCATTTGCCCATCAAGTGTTTTCATTAACATTGCTTCTAAATTAGCTTTTTCATCTTTGACAGTTAACTTTCCATTTACATCCTTTAAATCAAGGTCTAAATATTTTAAATTATCGACTGCTGCAATAAAAGTAAGATTAATATTTTTTGGGATTTTAATCATTCCATTTTCTGTTGTTTCTCCTTTTTTATCCTCAGATTTTGATATAAAATCATTGAGATTTACATGCGAAGAATACATTTTAAAATTTGCTTTTAATACCTGATCTTTATTGAGAAAATAGGCAATATAATTAGTAATATCACCGTAAATTTTAAAATCATTTTCACCTATTGTAGCATCAATATTTTCCATTTTTAATGCTTGCGGAGTAACCTGCATATTCGCATTTGAAATATGTATTGTATGCGGAATAGAATCCGTTTTTATACTAAAATCTTTTAGGTTAAAATAACCCGATGCTTTAAATTTTTGATATAGTTTCCCTTCAATAGCCGATAGCCTTCCGTTTAAACTAAAGTCAGCATCTAGCAAGCCTTTTAATTGTTCTACTCCAGATAATTTAATTGCATTTTTTAATTTTTCTAAATCTAAAATTGATTTGAATCTAGTTTTTAACAAAGGATCATTTATTGGATTTTCAATTTGTAAGCTTCCATCTACTTCATTATCAGCAATTGAAAAATGAATCTTTGGCAAATTGATCTTAGTATTATCTAAGTTATTCCCTCCAATAAAACCAACATGAGCAATTAGATTAATGTTTTCTACGGTTTCTTGTAGATCAGGATATTTTATATAACCATCAACCACTTTTAAATCAAAACCATAAGCAGGATAACTATTCTCATTATAAATACCTTTTACAAAACCATCTAGATTCGCTGTGCCATTGGTCGTGATTTTTTCTACACTTGTCAAGTATTCTTTAGGCACTAAAGACAAAAGCTGTTTAAGCTCATTATTTTTGGTTTTAAAAGCAATATCTATTATAATATCTTCATCTTTTAATTCAATAACACTTTTAGTAACATCAAAGGCTAGTTTATTAACTTTTAAATCAGAGTTATTAAAGGTATATTTATTATAGTCATCTTCAATGAAAATATCTGAAATAAGATGCGTTTTTACTTGGTTAATATACTTTATTCCATGCTCTAAGCTAAGACTTTCAATTTCTGATTCCGTTTTAAGCAAATATGCCTTGTCTGTTATCTTTCCACTTCCGTAATGGTCTATATTTTGAAGGTAGAGTTTCATGCCATTTGCAAGGTTGTTATAACTAATATTTGAATTTGTTACTTTATACTCTTTTAGCTTTAAGACAAATGATTTATCAGTAGTAGTCAAGCTATCCTTAGGGTTTTCTTTTAGAATATTATAGTTTGCTTTTCCATTTTTTAAAACCAATAGGTTTAAATTAAGATTATCAATACGAATTCTTTTAATTTCAAAATCTTTATCAATAAATACTTTTTTTGCATTTAAGCTCAAATCTATGCTTTTGACACCTGCCAAGCTAGTTCCTTGAAATTCATCAATACCGTCTATTGTAATTTCATCAATAGCGACATTTAGATTTGGGAAATCCTTCAATAAGGATAGCGAAATATCCTTATAATCAATCTTTGCATTAAAGTTTTTGTTAATATCCTCTTTTATAAATGCACTAATTTCATCTTTATAAAAATAGGGAATGGCTATTAAAACAAGTATTATTAATAGCAACAAGAGGCTGAGTATTTTGAGAGCTTTTTTCATGAATACCAATAATTTACCACAAATTTACAAGAAAATAATACTTTGGTCTTATAAATTAGTTAAAGATTGGAACTATTCACCCAGTTTTTTTTATTTCACGCAAAGGCGCAAAAACGCAAAGAAACAGGTATTATATTTGTCTTTTTCCTTTTTTTCGTGAGAATATAAAATTATTGAATGTAAAGATAGATGCCTTGCATTCATGAACTTAGCGTCTTTGCGCCTTTGCGTGAGAAAATTTTGGGTGAATGGATACTAAAGATTAAATAATAAACAAATCCTTTCGAAATGCCTATGCTTTCTTTGTTGGTTACTTACTCTTTTTATCTCTCAAAAAAGAAAACAAAACCGATTGGAAAAGCGAAAGTAGCAAACTAAAGAGTAAAGCAATCCAAAAACCTGATACAACAAATCCCGGTACTATTGCTCCTGCCAATAATACCATAAGAGCATTAATTACAAAAAGGAAAAGTCCGAGTGTTAAAACTGTGACGGGCAAGGTGAGGATAACTAAAATGGGTTTGACAATTACCCGAAGAAATCCTAATACAATGGCGACTAGAATGGCTGAAGTATAACTATCAATTGTTATTCCGGTTAAAAAATGTGCAATAACTAATACTGCAAGTGATGTTAGTAAAATTCTCAGTAGTGTTTTCATAGAAAAAAGTTTTATGTTTTGGGTTTAGACTTGTTCAATTAGATTAAGACTCTAGTTTAAAATAGCATTACTATTTTTAGCTAAAATATAATAGATTGATTATCAATTACTTTTTAACCGCAAGGCACGCAAAAAAAATTTACGCAAAGGTCGCAAAGCATTGCGTACCTTGCGTAAAACTTAGCGAGCCTTGCGGTTAAACCTCAAAGGTATTAAAGTTTGAAATCATAGCTATTCTAAACTAGAGCCTAGATTAATTCTAATTAAATAACTGACAATACTCATGCCAATAGCGTGTAATACGACAAACTGTCTAGAAATGTGCGTTGATTGATACAGAAATACTGCGTCCGGGAGCACTTACTCCAGAGGCGAATTCTTTATAGTGCGTATCTAAAAGATTATCAAAATGCAAATGAATTGTCGCGCGACTATTGAGTTTATAACGCGTTGAAAGATTAAATGTCTGCCAACTTGGAGTCCCATAATATTTAGCAACATCATTTATAGTATCTGGATTGATAATTGGCGTTTCTTCAATATTGTCTATGCCTTCTGTAAAGTTATAGTCACTTGATTTTTTTCGTGCATTAAAGCGAAAATCAAATCTAAAATCCCATTTTTTTAAAGTATAGCTTATTCCCGCATTTCCAAATAATGGTGGAATGGACGACAAAGGTTCTTCGGAATCATAGGGTTTCCCTTTTGTATAAGTCGCTGATGAATTTATTTTAAAAAATTTATTCAATGCTGTTCGAAAACTCAAGGTGCCACCTGCAACATAGGCATTTCCTTTATTGACATTTGCAATAGTGGTTGCTAATTCTCCATCATAGAGAATTTCATCTTGTCCATGAAATTGATACAAATCTCTTGCTATGTAATTGTGCAACAACATATAATAAGCATTGAGACCTATTCTTGTTTTTTTATCGTCACTGTAGCGTAAAACTCCAATTTCTGCATTGTAGGCATGTTCGGGTTTTAATGCTGTATTGGGAATACTAACTTTTCCTCTTTTTTCACGTATTTTTCCAATATCATCAATATTTGGAGATCTAAATCCGGAAGATAAAACAGTATTTAATTGCCAATTTTTGGTGGGTTTATAAGCATAACCCAAGGTTCCTGAAATGGCTGAATTTGATAATGAAACTTCCATTTCAGGCAATGATATAAATGTGTCATCTATCCATTTTGCCATGAGCAAAGTACTTGTATAACGAATTCCTACATTCAAGGTTCCTTTTTTGCTATGGTCAAATCTATAATTGCTATAAAGCGCAAAATTTGTGTAGCTACTACCACCATCCGGATAGCGTGACTGTACGATAAATTCTTCGGAAAAACCATTAATATCATGTTCGCTAACTGCTACTATTTCTCCAATGGCATCTGAACTCACTTTATTATACGAAGTTTCAAAACCGTAGGATAATATTCGCTTATCATCTTTGGTTAAAGGCACATGAAAATCGCCATTTAAACTGGTTACTTTTACATTTTCATCACGTATATATTTATTGAGGCTCCCAAATTGTCGTTCATTTCGACTTTCATATATATCTTGATAAGCTAGTGTTATTTGTCCATCTTTTAGCCATTTCAATTCAGGATTTAAAGCTAGTTGAGAAGAAGCTAAAATTCGTTTTTGTGGTCCATAATACCATTCTGCATACTTAAGACTGCCTTCATCATATTCATTTAATTTGTCAAAACGATTTATATTCGTAGAATTTGAATATTGAAAATTAAAACTGATTTCGGTATTTGTGGTAATTGGTATTAAAAACTTTTGAAGTAAATCTATTTGATTGTATCCTGTATTTCGTTGAACGTTTTTATTTGAATTCTCCGTAGGATTCTCTTCATAAAAGTCGCTTGTATTTTCAGAATAATATGGAACTAAACCCCAATCATCAAAACCATGACTTCTGTTTTTTCCCATTTTTAAATCTCCAAACTTACTAACCGAAATACCTGTTAGCGATGCCCATTTTTGTGTACTATATTCAGCTGTATAATTCGCGCTTATTTCATTATTTACAGAACTGTATCTCGAAAATAATGAGGAAGTAAAAAGATCCTTCTCGCTAATTAAAGGTTTCTTGGTATAATAATGAATAACACCACCCAATGCATCAGAACCATAGATAATAGAGGAAGGACCAAACAGCACTTCAGTACGTGCCAATAAATTAGGCGATACCGTTATTGAATTTTGTATATGTCCTTTTCTATAAATTGCATTGTTCATTCGTACGCCATCAACCACTAACAATACTCTATTTGACTCCATACCTCTCAACACGGGACTACCGCCACCAAATTGTGTTTTTTGAACTTTAACTCCCGGTGTTAATGCCAGTAAATCAGCACTTGTTTGGGGAGATTGCAGGGCAATTTTATGTTGCGTTATGACTTCGATATGCTTAGCAATTCGTGCTCTTTTTTCTTCACTTCTAGAAACTGATAAAACTACTTCTTCAAGTTTTTCAGAAGCATCTCGTAGGTAAATCTTATTATTTTGGTTTGCAATTTCTGATTTTAATATGTCTTTTTCAATAAAAGAAATATGCTTAAAACTTAGAATATCTTTTTCGGAAAATTTACTGATATCAACCTTCCCATTTTTATCAGTAAACATAAAATGAGATTTATTTTCGTTGTAAATCAATACCTTGTCAACCGGAAGCAATGAGGTTGCCTCAAGTACTTGTATGGTCTGCCCTTGCATGTGTAAGATACTAAAAACAGCAAATATAAAAACTAAAAAACGCATCATGTCCCTAAAATAATTTTTTCAATATTTCTAATGATTTTGGTGTTTTAAAAGTTTGCAAATGTAGGCTAATGTATTGAATTAACAATTCTAAAAGTTCCTGACGCTGCAAAGCTGTCAAAAGCATGTTGGGTAATGCATCAAAATTTGTGCCTAATAGGGTTTTAAAGTGTCTAATTTGAGGTGTTTTTATATAATAATTACTAATGGGATTTTTTACAAATTTCCCTTCTAATAAATCAAAGCAATCATCCTGTAAATT
>JAUVOS010000220.1 GCA_030599055.1 Lutibacter sp. | reverse complement strand
TTTCTCCATTTTTTTCTCCATTGATTACTAATGGAGAATTAATTTGTCCTTTATTCTTTACAGTAATACTATTACCTTTTACTTTACATATTTTATAATCAACCTTTTTTGTTGTTTTTAGTAGATCATCAAATAACCATGATAAATCTTTTCCAGTTTCATATTCAAAAATTTGTCTGATATCTTCAGGATAAGGATGTTTATACTTCCAATTTGTATAGAATTTTTGCATTGTAATATCAAATTTTTCTTTTCCGAGATAATGAAACAAATAATCAAAAATCCTTGCTGTTTTCATATAGGTAATAGCAGCGTAATTTATTTCTGTATAATCATTTGCGGTTAATGAAGCATGTTGATCCCTATTTATTCTCGCAGAAAAAAGGTACATTAATTCATGAAATTTTTTATAACGTATGTTGTCAATTCCAGTAAGCTTAGCTATAAATTTAGGCATTCCAAGCATGTGGTTGATTATATCATCTTCAGCATATTTTTCTCTCATATATCTCGCTTCACTAAAACTGTTTAGCCCTTCATCTTGCCAAGTAAATTTTCTTTCATTAAACCCTAAAATACCGTAAAACCAATTGTGTCCCACTTCATGCATAATTACCATTTCTAAAGAACGGGCATTTTGTGTATTTCCTATTACAGTAATATTTGGGTATTCCATTCCTCCACCGGCACTTAAAGAGGAGTGAACAGCAGTACAATGATTATAAGGGTAGTTTCCATATTTCGCTGAATAGAAATAGACGGCATCACCAATGTATTCTAATGATTCTTTCCATAGATCTGCATCTCTATTGAGAAACATGGCCCAAGTTGTAACCTTTCTATTAGAATTAGGTAGCTCTCTTTCACCTTTTAAAATATGAAATCTTTTGTCTGCAAACCAGGCAAAATCGTGAATGTCTTTTTGAATAAATCGTATTGTTTTTAATTCATTTGAGGATTCTGGAAAAGAGGCATCTTTTTTGTCAAAAGATTCGATTTTTAAAGTTTTTTCAGCTATATCATTTAACCAATTGAGTTCATCATCATTTTGTAAATCGCCTGTTGCACCTACAATATAGTTTTTTGGTAAAGTAATAGAAACATCAAACGAACCAAATTCTGAATAAAATTCACCTTGATTTAAATAAGGCATTTGATTCCATCCGTATTTATCATAAACAGCGGGTTTCGGATACCATTGTGTTATCTGATAAGACTGTTTTACATGTCCTAGTCTAGAAGTGACTCCTTTGGGTAATTTAACATGAAAAGGAGTACTTATTGTAATTTTTTCTCCTGGCTTTAAAGTTTTATTTAAAAAGAGTTTACAAATATCGATATGTTCTTTGTCGTATTCCCATTTGATTTTATTTCCGTTTACCTTGAAATCTAATGAATCGATAAAGCCCCTTTGTGCTTCAATTGTGAATAGTTTTAACCGACTATTTTCAAGTTTTTGTTTTGCTAGTGCAGTATTGTTATTGTCATAGGCATTAGGCCAAAGATGAAAATAAATAAAGGAAAGTTCATCGGGTGAATTGTTTGTGTATTCAATGCTTTCAAATGCTGATAATTCGTGTGTACTATCATTTAATTGAACATCAATCGTGTAATTTACTTCTTGTTGGAAATATTCTTGTGAAAAAGTAATAGTACTTATTAAAATACAGATGTATAAAGTGACGTACTTGGTTTTTAAAAACATATTATTAGAATAAATGGTTATAAATATTTGACGATATTCTAAAGGAATAGTTACATTTCTTTAAAAGAAGCAAATCGTAATTAAAAAAACATGAATTCTAATTTCTGATTATTAAGTCTAACACAGTAGCAACGCTATCGCATCGTTTGACAGTAATACTTATTGATGCCGATTTTTTTGTAGGTTCAATTAAATAAGTATGACAAGGCGCTTTCCCTCGGTTATTTTTATTAAATTTTACATCACCATAGTAAAGCAAACTATTTATTGCAGTAGTATCAATACTATTTCTTTTCATTATTTCTTTAACTTCATTCGTATATTCAAAATAAGGTTTATTTCGAATAGATTTTAAAGTACGAGCATTGGGTCCATATTCAAAGGACGCATTTTTTTTATCATAAAAACGACCGAGTAAAAATATCCCCAAAGCTAATCCGAATAGAAAGAAACCCAATCTTTTAAAAAAACCTGTATCAAACTTGAATTCCATAATTAGTATCTTTTTAAATTAAAGATTTAGCAAATTTAACAATTTATTCATTGTTATTAATTCGGTGACTGGACAAGTATATGCCGGTTTGGGCATCCAAGTGGCTAATTTGGGTAAACCCTTATGAAAACCTGCCAAACACATACGTTTGTCTTTCAGTATAAAAACTTGTATATAAATGCTTGCAGTAGCGTTTTGTGATTGGTCAATAAGTAAACTAAGGGGTCTGCCTTGTTCTTTTAAACCTTTAAAAATTTGTGCTACGGAGACTTGGTTCGTTTCATAGGTTTTTATGTCAATTGTTGTGTCCCCAATTTTAAACTCAAAACCACCATCAAAACTACCAATAGAAGGATGATAAGAAAATTTAGCTTTTTTATGTAAAACCTTCCATCGTTCTGCTACACTTAATGATTGAGTTGATTTGAGTAAATAGGAATGAATGTATTCTAGAAATGCCAATTCACCGAGAATTCCGGTTTTAATTTTTGAAATGCCTCTTTTATTATAGTCGCCATAACCTTCGCGAGGATATTCATATAATTGTCGTTTGTTTGCTGTGTAAGTAGCAAAGGCTTCCATTTCAGTTGTAATGGGAATAAAAACAAGATCTTTTTCAGTAACAGGCATTATTTTTTTCTTTTTAGTTCAGCTAAAGCTATTTTCTTATCGATAACCTCTTTGTATTTCTCATACAATTCATAACCAATAAAATTACGATTCATTTCCTTGGCTACTTTGAGGGTTGTGCCACTTCCGGCAAAAGGATCTAAGACCACATCACTATCAAAAGAAAAGAGTTTGACACAGCGTCTTACAATTTCCTCAGGCATTAAGGCGGAATGCTTTCCAAAACCAATATCTCCTTTATTGGGTGTTGGAATGCGCCATATCTGATAGGTCGTATCCGTCCATTCTTTTTGGGTCAGTTTGCTTCGTTCTTTTGCTTCTTTGTCAATAGCTTGAGTTGATTTCCCGTCTTTTACATAAACGCTAATAAATTCTACTACATTTTGGGCATAAAAATTTCTAGGATAAGGATAACTTCCAAACCTCAACTTTTTACTCCAATCGGTTCGTTCCCAGATATACAAATCCATTAAATAAAGCGCTGTATTTTTTAGAATCGTATGCTGAATTTCACTTTGCAGGTCGTATATGTGCCTGTTAAAATGTGTGTTAACTTCTTTTTTAAGCATGGGCATCAACGGGACATTGATACATAATTTTCCATTGGGTTTTAAAACTCGTTCGCATTCCTTCCATACTTTTAGCAAGTTTTTAAGGTAGTGTTCAAAGCTCTTAAAAGCGCCCATATCGGTTTTATGACTTTCGGAATGCTTTTCATTTTGATAGCCGTCTTTACTATAATCTTTTATATTGAAATACGGCGGAGAAGTCACAATTAAATCTACCGAATTATCAGGCACTTCAGCCATCTTATCCGCTGATTTGTAGAAAACTTTATTTAAATATGAATCCATTGACAACTTTTAACTTTATACTTTGTTAACTTTCTACTTTATGAACTTTCTACTTTTAACTTTTCACTCCTCGTATCCCATTTTCTTAACCCAATCCGGATTGAACATTT
>JAUVOS010000214.1 GCA_030599055.1 Lutibacter sp. | reverse complement strand
TTATTCTTTAGAAATAGGTCTGTGTTATCTTCAAATGGGTTATAACCTTCTTTTAGGAGTTTAAAAAGTCGTCTACTGTATTTAGACAGCACATGAAGTCGCCCTTCTTTGGTTTTGTAAATATTAGCTTTCCCATAAATGTTTTTCATTCGTAGTAGCTTCCCTGTTGCAGGGTCACGGAATGAAAAATAGACATACCAACGCTTAGTCAAATCACCCTTGGCGTTGTAAATTTTTGGCTTGGAAAATTTTCTCTTTTCAATCATAACATGTTCCAAATCTTGTTCTAAAACGTGTTCATTTTCGTGTTCAAAGGTAAGAAATTCATTTAATGTAAACATAAAAAAGCAGTTTAGAGTGAACTAAACTGCTTGTTTTGTGGTGATTTGATGTAGTAGCGGGGACTGGACTCGAACCAGCGACCTCCGGGTTATGAGCCCGACGAGCTACCTACTGCTCTACCCCGCGATGTATCTTTATAAAAACCAATATAGCTGGTTTCTCTGTTTTTTATTGCTAGTACCAGACGAGTAGGTACCCTGTCCCGTACTTGATACGGGATACTGCTCTACCCCGCGATTTGGACGGCAAAGATACACGTATTTTTTGAATTGACAAGAAAGTTTTTGTGTGTATCTATTCAGCTATGTTTATTTCACGCAAAGCCTTTAAAACTATTATATTATGCAAAGCTCGCAAAGAAATGAATGCTTCGCATTTATAAAACTTTGCGTTCTTGGCGTATTAAAAATCAACCTAATTTCTTTGCGGGCTTCGCGTGAGAGACATTTTAAAAACTCTTACGGGTGAATAGTTGCATTTTTGTTGAAATGCATTTAAAATAAATGAGGCTATAAAACTTAATATGTTTACTTTTGTAGCTGTTAAAATTTTTGATCAAAGCTCAATGAAAACAATAGCCGTATTTTGTGGTGCAAGTGCAGGGTTTAACAATACCTACAGAGACAAAGCGGCAGAATTAGGCACCTACTTTGCCAATAAGAATATAGCCATGGTCTTTGGAGGAGGAAAAATTGGAATGATGGGAGCAATTGCCGATGCTATGCTAGAGAAAAAAGGTAAAGTTATTGGCGTTATCCCACACTTATTACGACACGAGGAAGTTGAACATAACGGTATTACTGAAATGCTTGTATCCGAAAATATGAGCGATCGCAAAGTTATTATCAGTAAAATGGTGGACGGCTATATAGCTTTAGCTGGTGGATTTGGCACTTTGGATGAAATTTTTGAAGCTTTAACTTTAGGTCAATTGGGTATAGAAAGCAAACCCGTTGGCATCTTAAATACAAATGGTTTTTTCGATCCATTATTACAACAATTAGATAAAATGGTTACAGAAGGTTTTCTAAAATCCGAAAACAGAAATATGTTGTTGGTTAGCGAATCTATTCCAGAATTAATTGATGCCATGTACGCATACAAAGCGCCCAAGGTTACCAAAGTGGTCAATACTGTTGGTAGTTAATGATGGAATGACAAAAAATAGAAAAATAGTATAGTTAATTTAATATAAATCCGAATTTAGTGAAACTTAATAACTACTTTGATTAATAGATTTTTTAAACTTTCACTATATCATAATTTTTTTATCATGAATGAACAAAAAGTACAAAACAGAAGTTTAGTTGTTTTAGGTGCCATTTTAATTCAATTAGCTTTAGGCGCAATCTACGCATGGTCTGTATTTACACCAATTTTGAAAGATGAAGGATGGTCAAAAGTTGATACCCAATGGGTCTTTGCCGTTGGCTTGGTTTTCTTTGCCGTAGTAATGGTTTTTGCCGGTAGAAAATTAAATGCCTGGGGACCTCAAAAATTGACAATCTTAGGAGGCTTGGTTTTAGGTTTGGGATATTTCTTAGCTGGAATTATTGGAACAACAGATTTTTTACCATTATTAATACTTATTGGTGTTGTCGGTGGATCAGGCATTGGTTTGGCTTATGTAGTACCTATTGCCGTGGGAATGCGTTGGTTTCCAGACAAAAAAGGAATGATTACTGGGCTTGCAGTTGCCGGTTTTGGTTTCGGTGCAATGCTTTGGGTTAAATTAGCTGGTTCATGGGGACATTTGCTTGAAAATATTGGTTTGTCAAATACTTTTATGATTTACGGAATCGCTTTTGCGGCGATGGTTATAATTGGTGGTCTTTGGATGAAATTTCCTCCGGAAGGATGGCTGCCAAAAGGTTATGAAGAAAAAGCAACTATTAATAGCACTGATACTAACGATGACAAAGAATTTTCTTACAAAGAAATGTTCCGTACACCACAGTTTTATCTTATTTTCTTAACATTTGTTTTTAGTGCCGGAGCAGGATTGATGTCTATTGGGCTTATGAAATTATACCCAATGGAAGCATTGACCGCAAACGGATATTCAACTGCAGAAGCCAGTGCAATAGCTGGTACCGCGATGGCAGTATTCTTTAGTTTGGCAAATGGTTTGGGTAGAATTTTGTGGGGTATGCTAAGTGATAAGCTAGGAAGGAAAACTTCTATTATCATCATGACAGCTACGCAAGGTATCATAGTGCTTCTATTTACTTTTATGGCAGGTAACGAAATGTTATTATATCTTGGAGCAACTTTAATTGGATTTAATTTTGGTGGAAACTTTGCCTTATTTCCAACTATCACAGCTGATACTTTTGGGGCAAAGAATGTAGGATCTAATTATCCATTTGTATTTTTAGCTTATGGTGTTGGAGGTTTAATTGGACCAATACTCGGTGGAAAATTAGGAGATATGGGTAATTTCCCATTGGCATTTACCATTTCAGGTATTGCCGTATTGCTTGGAACATTACTAACAATAATGGTAAAACCAGCTAAAAAGTAGCATACTTATTTAAATTATAAAAGAATCCCAAGGAATAGTTTAATTCTTTGGGATTCTTTTTTATGCTAAATGTACCCTATTCAAATTACATTAATTACTTTTGAGAAAATTAGTATTCAAGATGCATAAAAATGAGAATATTTGAATTAATCGACTTGAAAACACCACAAATAATGGGAATTTTGAATCTTACACCTGATTCTTTCTATGATGGAAACTCCTATAAAAGTCAAAAGGAAGCACTGGATAAAGTAGGTTTGATGCTTCAAGATGGAGCAAGTATCATAGATATTGGCGCTTATTCATCACGCCCCAATGCGGCACATATTTCTGAAGAGGAAGAAGAACAAAGAATGCTACCTGTTTTAAAAGCAATTGTTAAAGAATATCCCAAAGCACTAATTTCCATAGATACATTTCGAAGTGAAATTGCAAAAAAAACCATAGGAGAAGGTGCACATATTATCAATGATATTTCGGGTGGAAATATGGATAAAAACATGTTTCAAACCATTGCCACATTAAAGGTGCCTTATGTGTTAATGCACATGCAAGGAAACCCACAAACCATGCAAAATAATCCTACGTATAAAAATATTACTACAGATTTGATTCTCTATTTTAAAAATAAAGTAGATACACTCAAACGATTAGGTGTAAATGATGTAATTTTAGATGTGGGTTTTGGCTTTGGAAAAACCATCGATCAAAACTATGAGCTTTTACGAAATCTAGGAGAATTCAAAGAGTTTAATCAACCTATTTTGGTGGGCTTGTCACGCAAATCAATGTTGTATAAAGTTTTGGATTGTACGCCGGATGAAGCATTAAATGCAACGAGTATTGCACATACAGTAGCCTTGCTTAACGGGGCAAATATTTTAAGAGTACACGATGTAAAAGAAGCTGTAGAGGTTACTAAAATTATCAAACACTATAACCGTATTTAAATATTTTTATAATGAAACGCTTTTTTTTCTTATTTACAATAAGTATAAGTTTAATTTCTTGTCATAACAAATCCCTTCAATTACCTCAAGTTCCTGTTGCGGGCGAATCTGAAAAAATGAATCATTCACAAATAT
>JAUVOS010000193.1 GCA_030599055.1 Lutibacter sp. | reverse complement strand
TGGAAACCAAAAAGTGGTCTTTTTTCAACTCAATTAATCAAGGCTTCTCTACAAGGTCAACCGAAAACAGTTGAATTTTTAGAAAAGGAATTTAATTTCAAAATTGAAAACCTAATGGTGGAATAAATAACGTGCTGTAACACAAAATATAACAAATAGCCAGTTCATTTTTTATTTAATTAGTATTCGGATATTCCGAAATTTGTCTTGTGTTTATTGAGTTCATTGTTTAATTCAGCTACTTGCCATATTCAAATCGATACTCCAAAAATCTACACAATTTGGAATAACTCTGTCATTTTTTGATTTGCATCAAAAACTGAGTTTAATAAGTGAGCAAAAATTGTATACCTATAAATCTATCCCCAAATCAACACCTAATTTTTCAGATATTATTCTAGTAATTCGTGATTTTAGTACCGGTATTTTAATATTCTTTACCACTTCATTTGTAAAGGCATATAACAATAAAGCTTTGGCTTCTTTCTCAGGAATACCACGTTGTCGCATATAAAATAGCGCATCTTTATCTAGTTGACCGATGGTGCAACCATGCGAACACGCCACATCATCTGCAAAAATTTCTAATTGTGGTTTACTGTTTATTGTTGTATCGTCTGTTAGTAGAATATTGTCATTTTGCTGGTATGCATTGGTTTTTTGAGCTACTTGATCTACAAAAACCTTCCCGTTAAAAACACCTGTTGATTGGCCGTCATAAATACCTTTGTACAATTCATGACTTTCACAATTTGGTTGCTGATGATATACATTGGTTTGATTATCGACATGTTGAGTGCCGTCTAACATGGTAATTCCATTTAAAATCGAATTTGCATGCGCTCCATTTTGATAAAAACTCAGATTATTTCGGGTTAGTTCGCCTCCTAAAGAAAAAGTAGTGACAGATACCTCACTTTGCTTTTTTTGTTCAACAAAAGTGCTGTCAATTAAAGAAGCGTTTTTGTTGTCGTTTTGAATTTTGTAATAATCTATATGTGCTCGTTTGTTGGCAAATATTTCTGTTACTGTATTATTCAAAATCTTTTTATCAGACAAACTATGATGGCGTTCTACAATTTGTACTTGTGAATTTTCATCTACAATAATTAAATTACGAGGTTGTAAAAGCACATCTTTTTTGCACTCTGTAGTAAAATAAAAAATTTGTATTGGTTTTTGTAATACAGTGTTTTTTGGGATATGTATAAAAACACCTTCACTTGCAAAAGCAGTATTTAAAGACGTTAAACCCTCTGTTTTGGAGGCAATTCTATTAAAAAAGTGCTCTCTAATAATTTTGTATTTAAGTTTGTTAATGGCGGTTGATAATAAACAAATATCCAGTCCATCATGTGATGTTTCAGATAAATAAGAACTGAAAACGCCATTTACAAAAACAATTTTATAGCTGTCAATACCTTTTAAAAAATAAGTATCTACTTCAGAAAGTTCTAGTTCATGTTTTGGTAATTCCGGGAATAAGCTATACTCATTTTTCCATAATTCTTTTAAAGAAGTATATTTCCAATCCTCAATTTTTTTCGTAGGAAATCCTACATTTTCAAATTGTTGCATGGCTGTAGCACGAACTTTGTGAAATTCGGTATCTGTTTCAACAGAGCCTTTGTTTTCAAAAGCCATGAAGGAGGCTATTAGTTTGTCTTTCATTCTATAGTTGATTTGAGATTCAAAATTGAATATTTAAAATTTAAGATTCACTATTGAAACTTGTTTCCTCTGATTTTTGAATTCTTTAGATACTTTATAAAACCAGATAATGATTTGCTTATTTCTAAACTTTTTTCTTTTAGATTTATAAATAATTCTTCCGAAATATATTTTTTATCAAAAGCTCTATATAATTGAGAACGTGATTCAGCACAAGAAGCTTTTGCAATAGATAAAAAATGGATAAATTCTTTATTTCCTTCACGTTCAAAACCTTCAGCAATATTATCCATAACGGAGCCTGATGATCGAGAAATTTGATCCATTAAAGCAAAATCATTTTTGAATTGTTCTTTTGATGATATTTGAAAGATCGCTTTAGCATAAATTCTTGAAAGCTTCCAAACTTCCATGTCCTCAAAATTCGAAATTGTAGCCATAATCTTAAATTTTAAATCTTAAATCTTAAATCTTAAATCCATAATTATTTTATCCACTCATACCCTTTCGCTTCCAGTTCTAAAGCGAGTTCTTTACCGCCCGTTTTCACAATTTTACCATCTGATAAAACATGTACAAAATCAGGAACAATATATTCAAGCAAACGCTGATAGTGTGTAATTACAATAACAGCATTGTCTTTACTTCTTAATTTATTGACTCCGTTTGCTACGGTTTTTAAGGCATCAATATCCAAACCAGAATCAGTTTCATCTAAAATTGCCATTTTTGGTTCTAACATAGCCATTTGAAAAATTTCATTTCGCTTTTTCTCTCCACCCGAAAAACCATCGTTTAAAGAACGTGATAAAAAGGAACGATCTATACCGATTAATTTTGCTTTTTCACGAATCATTTTTAACAATTCGGCAGCAGGCATATCCTCTTTTCCTTCTGCTTTTCGTTTGGCGTTAATGGCCGTTTTGATAAAGTTGGTTACAGTAACTCCAGGAATAGCTACAGGATATTGAAAAGACATAAAAATACCTTTATGAGCACGATCCTCAGGAGCGAGTTCTAATAAATTTGTGCCATCTAAACGAATACTACCTTTGGTAACTTCATAGTCTTCACGACCTGCAATCACAGATGATAATGTAGTTTTACCCGAACCATTAGGTCCCATTATAGCATGAACTTCTCCTGCTTTGATGTTTAGGTCAATTCCTTTTAGGATTTCTTTGTCGCCTATGTTGGCGTGTAAGTTTTTTATTGATAGAAGCCCATCCCCAACCCTTCCCAAAGGGAAGGGGGTTTGATCTTGTTTGTTATTTTGTTTTGTCATACTAAGGTTTTTTGGTTTTTCTTTTTGATATATTTGTATTTATTAATTGAACTCCCTTCCCTTTGGGAAGGGTCGGGGATGGGCTCTTACCCAACACTACCTTCTAGAGAGATCTCTAATAATTTTTGTGCTTCTACGGCAAATTCCATCGGTAATTTATTGAGGACTTCTTTGCTAAATCCATTAACGATTAATGCAATTGCTTTTTCTGTATCTATACCACGTTGGTTGCAATAAAACAGTTGGTCTTCACCAATTTTACTGGTTGTTGCTTCGTGTTCTATTTGAGCAGTAGCATTTTTTACTTCGATATAGGGAAAGGTATGCGCACCACATTCATTCCCCATCAAAAGAGAATCACATTGCGAAAAATTACGTGCATTTTTCGCATTTTTGCTTATTTTAACCAATCCTCGATACGAGTTTTGTGATTTTCCTGCGGAAACACCTTTAGAAATAATAGTACTTTTCGTGTTGTTTCCTAAATGAATCATTTTTGTACCCGTATCAGCCTGTTGGTGGTTATTTGTTACGGCAATGCTAAAAAATTCACCAATAGAATTATCCCCTTTCAAAATACAACTTGGATATTTCCAAGTAACGGCACTTCCTGTTTCTACTTGTGTCCACGATATTTTTGCATTAGTATGCGCAATGGCTCGTTTGGTAACAAAGTTATACACACCACCTTTTCCTTCAGAATTGCCTGGATACCAGTTTTGTACGGTAGAATATTTTATCTCAGCATCGTCTAAGATAATAAGTTCGACAACTGCCGCATGTAATTGATTTTCATCACGCTGTGGTGCGGTGCAGCCTTCCAGATAACTTACATAAGCACCTTCATCTGCTATGAGTAAGGTGCGTTCAAATTGACCTGTTCCTGCTTCGTTTATTCTAAAGTAGGTTGATAATTCCATCGGGCATTTTACACCTTTTGGAATATAGCAAAACGAACCATCTGAAAAGACAGCTGAATTTAATGCGGCATAAAAATTATCAGTTCGTGGTACTACAGAACCAATATATTTCTTTACTAGTTCAGGATGTTTTTCAATGGCTTCAGAAATGGGACAAAAAATAATCCCTTTTTTGTTTAAAGTTTCTTTAAAGGTCGTTGCAACAGAAACGGAGTCAATCACAATATCCATAGCAACACCCGATAATCTTTTTTGTTCATCAAGTGAAATACCGAGTTTTTCAAAAGTCTTTAAGAGTTCAGGATCGACTTCGTCTAAAGATTCTAATTCTGGTTTTTTCTTAAAGGCTGAATAATAACTTATCGCTTGAAAATCAGGTTTTTCATAATTGATATTTGCCCAGTCGGGTTCTTCCATCTTTTCCCAAATACGGAAAGCTTCTAGTCGCCATTCAGTCATCCAATCTGGTTCGTTTTTCTTGTTTGAAATTGCTTTGACAACCTCTTCATTTAAACCAATGGGAAATTTTTCAGATTCAATATCTGTATAAAAGCCGTATTCATACTCCTTGTTTTGAAGATCGCGTTCCAGCTCATTTTCTGTATACTTCTTTGACATTTACTCCTAGTTTTTAGAAACGACAAAGGTAATCAGTTTTTTATGATAAATGTCATATTATGAAATTTAATTTGAACTGTTTGATATTGCTTTTTGCTCTTTTAGGAATTCGTGTCTGATTGAAATTCGAGTATATCTCCCGGTTGACATTCAAGTACATCACAAATAG
>JAUVOS010000202.1 GCA_030599055.1 Lutibacter sp. | reverse complement strand
TCCACCAATCCAAGTGATATTCTGCTAAATTGGGTTCTCCACTTTCTCCGGAATCTTGCCATTCTCCGGTCATAAGAAGGTTTCCTTCTATTGAAGCCATTGTTCCGTGTGTCCAACAAGTTCCACCTTGTTGACTTTTTACACTTGTGACATAGTTATTGCCGTCATAATCTCTCAAATCAAAGGTTGCGGGTAGTTGTGCTGATATACTTAGACTAAACAAGACAGTGACCAGTAAGAGTAGTTTATTCTTCATGATGTAATTGTGTTAATTATTTTGAATTAAAATTAAAAAACCAAAGGTACAGACTTTTTAAAAAATGCTAATCCGATAAACTATTTTTATTTAATTAATTTACGTCTAATTTTTTTAATAGCCGATTCAATTGATTTGTCGGGTTCAATTACATTGTAGGCTCCCCAAAAATCCGGATCGGAAAAACCGGAAGCTTCGTCACCAATTATAATTGAGTGTCGCATTCTTTCTTTGTAAGTTGGTTTCTCTTTGTTTGTATTTATTTTCCAATCAGTTACAGCCATTTCACTTCTAACTGAATATGTAGAATTGAACATTTTCCCTTTTCGCTTAATCTTAAAGTTTAGTTGCACATTACTATAACCGTATTGCCACTTACCTTCATATTCTCTATAGTCAATACGATAAGAAACAGCCGTTGGATATACAAAAATATCTTTTGGCTTCTTTTTTATAAATAATTCAGCAGCTTTTTCTTTATCAGTAACATTTATGTTGTACAAAGCAGCAATCAAGGCACCTGTTTTTGAATCAATGAATAATTTTCCGTAATAAAGAGGCCCTTTGATGTGTGGTTTTTGTTTAAATTTCACCACATAAACACCTCTTTCATTGACTGTAGTCGATGAAGAAAAACTAAAATCATATAAATCGTATGTATCCTCTGTAAAAACGTATTCAGGATATTTCATTAAATCCACATATAATGCATTAAAAGGACCACCTTGCAATTTAAGAGCAACGGTATCTAACTTTGAATAATCCGTGCTTTTTCGTGTTTTATAAAGCTTTATTTTATCATTTAATAATGAGGAGTAAGGTTGTTTATATACCTTCACTACAGCTTCTGCTAAAGACACATTTTTTCGTTTCTTTTTAATGATTTCTCTATAGAAAGCGGTCATCAATACATGTTCGCTCATATTGTTAACTTTTCTTTTCCGAAACATCGTACGCACTAGTGAACTAGCATCTTTTGGCAAATGAAAGACAACCTCTGATAGTTTTGTTATCGAAATATTTAAATGTATTTTATTCTTTTCTTTTTTAAGTTGTTTAATGGGTATGATTTTTTTCTTATAGCCTAACATAGATACAACTATTTTTCCATCAATTAAATATTCAGGTACTTTTAAAGAAAAATTTCCATCAGAATTGGTCACGGTGCTAATATTAGAATTAACAACGGATATTGTAGCAAAAACTAATAATTCGTTATTCTGATTATCATGTACACTGCCACTATATTGCATGTATTTTACCTCCTGTTGAACTTGTTGCTTAAAAATAGGCGAAGCCAATATTTGACTAGAAATAAGCAAAAACAAGCTTACATTTAAAAGCATAACCAACTTATTTTTCAACAAAAGAGTAGTAACTGTTCTCATGATACGGATAATTTAAAAAGGTTGATAAAGACAAACTTTATATAATAAAAGATAAAGTTACACCAATAGCTAAAGAATATTTGTTAAAACAACGTTAATCTCTGTTTTAAATATATTTATTAATAAAGAAGCATTCATTTAATGAGTCACATTATTGTAATAAAAAGCACAACAAATCTCAATAAATATTGCAATGAAATATTGTAAACATCAAAACAAACAAATCACCTATCTCCTTATAAATCTGAAATATAATGTTAAATAATGTTAAAATACTACTATGCAAAGCAAGGTACTGTAACAATACACATTTTCTATCGTCTTTTAGGTATAAACAATTAAATATTTGAATATCATGAAAGCAACAGCCAACAGAACACGCACTAGAAAATTGAGTCTTTGTAAATGTAAAAGAAATATTTGGAATCTACACAGACGTTATAGAATGTTTACAGAAAGAGTAACTAGAACTACTTCAACCTTTGGAATTCTTAGAGCTTAAAACATCCGTTTGACCTAAGGTTTAAAAGCTACTGACCAAAAGACTGTGTATACGGAGACGAATACACAGTTTTTATTTTAAACAACTACCTTAATTATTTCAGCCAATTGTGTCGTATATCTTGGAGACAGTTTTTCTTGGCGCATCTTCCAAGTACGCCCCAAATCTTGACAAGCAAATTTTACTTTATTTTGTCCAATACCTTGATTAATAGCATCAATTCGTTGCATCAGCGGTTGGTGTTTTGGATTTTCACTACTAAAAAGGCTGAGTTGCTTTTCATTTTCAGGAGTTAAATCTGAGACGATAACACCTGCTTTTTTATAATGATATCCTTCTTTAAAAATAGCACGTAAACCCAATACGGCATACCGAATTAAGTCATTGCTAGAGTGCGTGGGATATTCTGTTTTTACTAATATATTCCTACGATACTGAGGTAAATCTTTACGAAAGCCGTTAGAATGCACAAAAACCATAATACTATTACAATGGGTTTGTTGTTTCCGTAATTTTTCGGCACAACTTACGGAAAAAGTAGCTACGCGCTCTTTGACATCCTCAAAATCCGTGTACATAGTTTTAAAAGACCGAGTGGTAGCAATCATTTTTTTAGCACTAGATTTTTCTAAATCTAAGGTCTCCTCCCCTTCCAATTCTTTTTTAAGTCGCAAGCCTACCACGCTCATTTCACTACGCACATACGAATCGGAGAGATTGATAAAATCAAAAGCAGTAACTATTTTCTCAGCTTGCAATCGCTTGCTAAAACGCCTACCAATACCCCAAACATCTCCTACTTTTAGCCATTTTAACGCTTTTATGCGTTTTTCATCCGTATCGATAACATAAACACCTTTTGTGCGCTCCGGAAACTTTTTAGCCACTCTATTGGCTACTTTTGCCAAAGCTTTTGTCGGAGCAAAACCAATACTTACTGGTAATCCGGTAGCTTTATAGATCTTTTGTTCTATTTCTTTACCGTATTTTTCTATATCGAATAATTCAAAACCTCGAAAACGTAAAAAAGCCTCATCGATACTGTAAATTTCTATCTCCGGAGCCATCTCAGCGAGTAGGGTCATCACACGCATACTCATATCGCCATACAACACAAAATTGGTTGAAAAAACACTTACTTGATGTAAATCAAAAACCTTTTGAAACTTAAATGCAGGTGCTCCCATAGGAATTCCCAAAGCTTTCGCCTCATTACTTCGCGCTATTACACATCCGTCATTATTAGAGAGTACCACAACAGGCTTCTCATTTAAATCAGGACGAAAAACACGCTCACAAGAAGCAAAGAAATTATTACAGTCAACTAGGGCGTATATAGATTTACGATTTACGATTTTAGATTTACGATTTACGTCCCAATACTATTGGGATTAGATTTACGATTTGTGCCTTGTTCTTGTTTAGTAATAATCTTATGTCTATTAGACTTAAGTCTTATTAATTGGTGTAGTAAAATTAGTAAAAATATTGGCTTGTTTTTGGTTAGCCTTGTCAAAGTTTAGAACATTTTACACCGCTTTGATTACAGTAGTCACAATTCCCCAAATAACAAACTCGTTATCTGCAGTTACTTTTATAGGTTGGTACTCTTTGTTTTCAGCTATAAGCCAAATAGTATCGGCTTCCATTTTGATGCGTTTTACGGTAAATTCTCCATCGATAAAACAAACAGCTATTTTGTTGTCTATAGGTTCTAAGCTTTTATCAATAATTAGTAAATCGCCATTTTCCAAACCAGCATCTTTCATAGAATCGCCTTTAACACGACCATAAAAAGTAGCGCTTGGATTTTTGATAAGTTCTTTGTTTAAATCTATTGAAATATCTAAAAAATCATCGGCTGGCGAAGGAAATCCAGCGCTTATCCCCTGCTCTGCATAGGGTAAATCTAAGTTTGTATCCAACAAAGCTGTATAGATTTCTATTGTGTCCGTTTTGTGTAATTTACGAAGCATGGTGTTGGGCTATGGGCTGTGGGCTTTGAGCTTGCCGTTTATTTATTAAACTATGTACGAGATATTTTGTCTAGCTGTTTCAGGAAAGTTCACAAACTGAAAACCATATTTATGAATGGACATACTGAGAACCGAGAACTGAATACTGAGTACTATTCTACTTCTTTTCCTTTCTTTTTTCTCTGATAATTTCAATAGTAAGTGCTTCCTTCTCTTTATCTAAATCCATTACAATACGATCTCCTTCTTTAAGCTTTGAATTGACAATTTTTTCTGCCAAAGCATCTTCCACATATTTTTGAATAGCACGTTTTA